>NZ_JBHWYY010000124.1:0-6187 GCF_042728595.1 Isoptericola sp. NPDC060185
GGCGGCCCGCACATGGTGCGGACCGCCCCTTCGAACTACCTCGGCGAGTTGTGAACTACCTCGGCGAGAGGGTCACATCTTGTGGCCGGCGGAGCGCAGCTGCTGCGCGGCCTCGACGATGCGGGCGGCCATGCCGGCCTCGGCCAGCTTGCCCCAGGCGCGCGGGTCGTACGCCTTCTTGTTGCCGACCTCGCCGTCGATCTTGAGGACGCCGTCGTAGTTCTTGAACATGTGCTCGACGACCGGGCGCGTGAACGCGTACTGGGTGTCGGTGTCGATGTTCATCTTGATGACGCCGTTGTCGACGGCCTCCGAGATCTCCTCGGCCGTGGAGCCCGAACCACCGTGGAACACGAGGTCGAACGGGTTCTGGACGCCGATCTCGTCGCCCACGGCCTTCTGGATGTCCGCGAGGATCGACGGGCGCAGCTTCACGGCACCCGGCTTGTACACGCCGTGCACGTTGCCGAAGGTGAGGGCCGTCAGGTAGCGGCCCTTCTCGCCGGCGCCGAGCGCCTTGACGGTGGCGAGGCCGTCCTCGGCCGTCGTGTAGAGCTTGTCGTTGATGGCGGCCTCGTGACCGTCCTCCTCGCCGCCGACGACGCCGACCTCGATCTCGAGGATGGTGCGCGCCGCCTGCGACAGCTCGAGGAGCTCCGCGGCGATGACGAGGTTCTCCTCCAGCGGGATGTCCGAGCCGTCGAACATGTGCGACTGGAAGGTCGGGTTCTTGCCGGCCTTGACCTGCTCCGCCTCGAGGGCGAGCAGCGGGCGCACCCAGGAGTCGAGGTTCTTCTTGACGCAGTGGTCGGTGTGGATCGCGATGTTCACCGAGTAGTTCTTCGCGACCTCGGTGGCGTAGGCGGCCAGGGCCAGCGAGCCGACGACACGGTCCTTGATCGTGGCGCCCGAGGCGTACTCGCCGCCCCCGACGGAGACCTGGATGATGCCGTCCGACTCGGCCTCGGCGAAGCCCTGGAGCGCGGCGGTGACGGTCTGCGACGACGTGATGTTGACGGCGGGGTAGGCGAACTTGCCGGCCTTCGCCCGGTCGATCATCTCGGCGTAGACCTCGGGGGTTGCGATAGGCATCTGCGGTACTCCAATGACGGGGCGTACGAGGATGCAGCGGGCTTCGTCGCGACGGGCGCCGTGCGACCCGCATGCACCCGGATTTTCTCACGACGGAGTCGTGCGAGTCACATGCCGTCGGCTGGGTGAGACGGCGGGAGCCACCTCGACGCCCACGCGTGCATCGCGATCGCCCCGGCGGCGCCCGCGTTGAGGGAGCGCGTGGAGCCGTGCTGGGTGATGTGCAGGACGACGTCGCACGCCTCCTGGGCCTCCGCCGTGAGGCCCGTGGACTCCTGCCCGAGCAGCAGCACGCACCGCGCCGGCAGCACGTAGCCCTCCAACGGCACCGACCCGGGCACGTTGTCGATCCCGACCACGGGCAGGGCGGCGCCGTCGTCCGCCGACGCCGCCCACGCCGCGAGCGCCGGCGCGTCCGGGTGGTGGTGGACGTGCAGGTAGCGGTCCGTCACCATGGCGCCGCGCCGGTTCCACCGTCGCCGTCCGACGACGTGCACGCCGGCGGCGTTGAAGGCGTTGGCGGTGCGCACCACCGAGCCGATGTTGAGGTCGTGCGCCCAGTTCTCGATGGCCACGTGGAGCTGCCGGTCGGCGGGGCGGCGCGCGTCGAGGTCGGCGACCACCGCTTCGACGGTCCAGTACCGGTACGGGTCGACGACGTTGCGCCGGTCGCCGTGCGCCAGCAGGTCCGGGTCGTAGCGAGGGTCCGGGGCGCCGTCGGGCGTGCGCGGCCACGCGTCCGGGCCGCCGGGCCACGGGCCGACACCGACCTCGCGCTCCGCCGCGCGCTCGGCCTGGGGCTCGGGCTCGGGCTCGGTCCCGCTCACCGGCCGGCCAGCCACTCGTCGTAGGTGGTGGTGCCGACGGCTGCGCCGGGCACGAGGTTGCGGCCCGCGCGGAAGAACTCGCCGAGCGGCCCCGGCAGCGGCACCCCGACCAGCACCCGGCGCGACCCGTGCGCCCGCCGCCAGGCGCGCGCCATGGTGCGGGCGTCCAGCACCTGCGGGCCGCCGACGGTCGCGGTCGGGGCACCGCTCGGCCCGGTCGCTGGGGCGACGCCGAGCGGGTCGTCGCCCTGCGCGGCGTCGACGAGGGCGCGGGCGACGTCGCGCAGGTCGATCGTCTGGAAGCGGCAGCCGCGCGGGTACGGCAGCAGGCCGAGCCGCGACCAGGCGCCCAGCCGGCTGTCGGTGCCGAAGAAGATGCCGAGGAAGTCGTGGAACTGCGTGGCCCGCACGACCGTCGCCGGGGCGGGCCCGGCCGCATACACGCGCTCCTGCTCGGCGTGAGCGCGGTAGTACGGGTAGCCGCTCCGGTCCACCCCGGCGATCGACAGCACGACGACGCGGCCCACCCCCGCGCGACCGGCCGCCTCCGCGACCCGCCCGGCCCCGGTGGTGAACACGGCCTGCGCGCCGGGCGCCATCCCGTTGCTGGTGTCGACCACGGCGCCCGCGCCGTCGAAGGCCGCGGCCAGGGCCGCGAGCACGCCCGCGTCGTCGTCCGCGAGCAGGTCCACCGCGTGATGCGCGGCGCCGCCCTGGTCCTCCGGCCCCCGGCGCGACACCACGCGCACCTCGTGCCCCCGCGCCTCGGCCTCGCGCACGACGGCGCGGCCCGCCTGCCCGGTGCCGCCCACCACCACGATCGTCGTCATGGCCCCATCCTGGCGGACGCACGCGGACGGCCCGCGCACTAGGGTGAGCGCGTGAGCGACGAGCGACGGATCGAGTGCTGGCTGACCGACATGGACGGCGTCCTCGTGCACGAGGGGCAGGCCATCCCCGGGGCGCCGGAGTTCATCCGCGCCCTGCGCGACGCGGAGCGTCCGTTCCTCGTCCTCACGAACAACTCGATCTTCACGCCGCGCGACCTGCGCGCTCGCCTCTCGACGTCGGGCATCGACGTGCCGGAGGAGGCGATCTGGACGTCGGCGCTCGCGACGGGGCAGTTCCTGTCCGACCAGGTGCCGAACGGCTCGGCGTACGTGATCGGCGAGGCCGGCCTCACCACCGCGCTCTACGAGGCGGGGTACACGCTCACGGAGTCGGACCCGGACTACGTGGTGCTCGGCGAGACGCGCACGTACTCCTTCACCGCCATCACCAAGGCCATCCGCCTGGTGCGCGACGGGGCCCGGTTCATCGCCACCAACCCGGACACCACCGGGCCGTCGGCCGAGGGCCCGCTGCCCGCGACCGGCGCCGTCGCGGCGATGATCCAGGCCGCCACCGGCCGCTCGCCGTACTACGTGGGCAAGCCGAACCCGATGATGTTCCGCTCCGCGCTCAACCGCATCGACGCGCACTCCGAGGTGACGGCGATGATCGGCGACCGCATGGACACCGACGTCGTCGCGGGCATCGAGGCCGGCCTGGAGACGTTCCTCGTCATGACGGGGTCCACCTCCCCCGCCGAGATCGACACCTACCCGTTCCGTCCGTCGCACGTCGTGGACTCGATCGCGGACCTCGTCGGCCGTGTCTGACGACGTCGAGGGCACCCCGGTCGCGCAGCCTGCGGGCCGCGCGGCCCGTTGGAGCACCTGGGTGGCGGTCGCCTCGGTCGTCGTCGGCGGCGTCCTCGTCGTCCTGGGCCTGACGCGCCCGACCGGCTACGCGTCGTTCGGCTGGTTCGCGTACGCCCCGCTCTCGGACACGACGTTCTTCCCGGTGACCCCGTACCTCTGGGTGCCCTTCGCGCTGATCGGCGTGGGCGCACTGCTGGTCGGGCTCGGCGCCGGCTTCCTGATCGCCCGCCGACGGCGCTGACCCTCAGCGCGGGGCGTACGCCGCGGCCCGCGCGACGAGCTGGGCGACGTCGTCCACGACGACCAGGTCCTGGTGACCCCGGCGCCACCACAGCAGCGTGTCGCCGTCGAGCCGCACCCGGCCACCGTGCAGCGCCTCGGCGCCCTGCCGGGCCAGGTCCGCCCCGCCGCCGTCGCCCAGCCAGGCGCGGGCGGTGCGCACGCTCTCGGTGGTCACGCGGAACGCGCGGTCGAAGTCCGGCACGCCGACCTCGACGTCGTGGCGCAGCGCGTCGGCGACCCCCGCGGCGGCCACCTCCACCGTCCCGTGCGCGCGGTCGAGGCGGGTGAGGACCAGGTGGTAGGGGTCGGAGAGGGTCGCCGGGCCGGACTCCCGGGCCCCGGTCTCCGTGACCGTGCCGCCGGAGCGACGCTGGACGCCCAGCTCGAACGTCCACACGTCGCGGCCGTCCACCCGGGAGCGCAGCACCGCGCCGTACGTGTGCCCGACGTCGCTCGCGAACGGCGCCCGCTTCGGGA
Organism: Isoptericola sp. NPDC060185; assembly: GCF_042728595.1. Taxonomy (NCBI): domain Bacteria; kingdom Bacillati; phylum Actinomycetota; class Actinomycetes; order Micrococcales; family Promicromonosporaceae; genus Isoptericola; species Isoptericola sp. NPDC060185. The sequence continues at coordinate 4,382 of NZ_JBHWYY010000124.1, forward strand.
ACGACAGCGCCTCCCGCGGGGGCTCCGGGTGCTCGCCGCCGAGCTCGGTCCAGCGCCCGGTCGCGACGAGGCGGTCGACGTCCTCGGCGCTCCGCGCGATCCAGCGGCGCTGGGCCCGCAGGTAGCCGAGGCCGCCCACGACGGCCGCGACGGGCACGAGGACGTACGCGACCCACGCGTCGAACACCCCGAGACCCGCCAGCACGGCGGCCGCGACCACGACCGCCATCGGGACGACGAGGATCGAGAGGCCGGGCCGCGCCGCGCCCGGTCGGCTCACGCGAGGCCGAGGTCGGACAGGTCGTACAGGTAGTGGTAGGGCACCCCGAGCGCCTCGATCTTCTCGCCGGCGCCGGTGGCGCGGTCGACGATCGTCGCGCAGCCGAGCACCTCGGCGCCGGCGGCGCGCAGGGCCTCGATGGCCGTGATGGGCGAGCCGCCGGTGGTCGTCGTGTCCTCCAGGACCACGACCTTGCGGCCCGCGACCTCGGGGCCCTCGATCTGGCGCTGCATGCCGTGCGCCTTCGCCGCCTTGCGGACCACGAACGCGTCGAGGTCCTGCCCGCGCGACGCGGCGGCGTGCAGCAGGGCGTCCGCGATCGGGTCCGCGCCGAGGGTCAGGCCGCCGACGGCGTCGACCTCCGCCGTGCCGAGCCCGACCTCCTCGAGGTGGTCGAGCAGCACGTGGCCGACCAGCGGGGCGGCGCGGTGGTGCAGCGTGATGCGGCGCAGGTCGACGTAGTAGTCGGCCTCCTTGCCGGAGGAGAGCGTCACCTTCCCGTGCACGACGGCGAGCTCTGTGATGAGGTCGCGCAGCTGCTCGCGGGGGGTGGGGCCGAAGGAAGCGTCGGTGGTCGTCACGGGCTCCAGGGTACGGGGCGGGAGCCCCGCACCCCGTGCCGGGGACGACGGCCCGTCAGCGGTACTTGCCGACGGCGCGGACGGCGGAGCGCGGCGCGAGGCGCAGCAGGGCGGAGGCCGCCTTGTACCGGACGGACGGGGTGGAGATGACGACGCCGCGACGCACGTCGGCGAGCGCGTCGGAGACCACGCGCGGCGCGTCCAGCCAGCCCGCGTCCGGGATCGTCGACATGTCGATGCCGGCGCGGTCGTGGAACTCGGTGCGCACGAACCCCGGGCAGAGGGCCGTGGCGGTGACGCCGGTGCCCTGGAGCTCGACCGCCAGCCCCTCGGTGAACGACCGCACGAACGCCTTCGCGGCGGCGTACGTGCCCCCGGCGGTGAGCGCGGCGACGGACGCGACGTTGAGGATCGCGCCCCGCCCGCGGGCCGTCATCTGCCCGGTCGCCGCGTGCGACAGCACCAGCACCGCGTGCACCATCACGTCCAGCGCCCGCAGCTCGACGTCGAGGTCGCCCCCGACGAACCGCTGCGCGGTCGCGAACCCGGCGTTGTTGACGAGCAGGCCCACCGGTCGGCGGTCGTCGCCCTCCTCGTCGCCGGTCACGGCGAGACGCGCGGCGACGCGCTCCAGGTCCGCGGGCACCGACAGGTCGGCGGGCAGCACCTCCACCCGGACGCCCGCGGCGGCGCGCACCTGCGTGGCGACCTCCTCGAGGCGGCCGACGTCGCGCGCCACGACGACGACGTCGTGTCGCGCGGTGGCGAGCTGCCAGACGAACTCCAGGCCGAGGCCGGCGGTGGCGCCGGTGACGAGCGCGGTACCCATGGGGGCAGCCTAGTGGCGGCCGGCCGGGCCTTGGCCCTCCGGCTCGGCTTCGGCACCAAGGGGTGAACGGGCCCGTGACGTAGCGGTGGGTCGTCGTCCGGCTCCAGGACGACGAC
>NZ_JBHWYY010000125.1:0-6142 GCF_042728595.1 Isoptericola sp. NPDC060185
GCCGCAGAAGTGCGGACCGCCCCTTCGAACTACCTCGGCGATTCTCGAACTACCTCGGCGAGGCCTCAGGCCTGCTTGATGGCCGAGACGTCGAGGGCGATCTTGACCTTGTCGCCCACCAGGACGCCGCCGGTCTCGAGCGCGGCGTTCCACGTGAGGCCGTAGTCCTTGCGCGAGATCTCGATCTGCGACTCGAACCCGGCGCGGGCGTTGCCGAACGGGTCGGTGGCGGTGCCGGTGAACTCGGTCGGGAGCTCTACGGAGTTGGTCACGCCGTTGATGGTGAGGTCGCCGGCGATCGTGTAGTCGTCGCCGTCCGCCGAGATGGCCTTGGAGACGAAGCTCCAGGTCGGCTTCTCCTCGGCGTGCCAGAAGTCGGCGCTGCGCAGGTGGTTGTCGCGGTTCTCGTCGTTCGTGTTGACCGACGCCGCGTCCAGCTCGGCGGAGACGGCGGACGACTCGAGCTCGTCGCCGACGGTGATCGAGCCACCGCTGATCGCGATCGTGCCGCGGACCTTGGCGATCCCCGCGTGGCGCACGGCGAAGGAGGCGGTCGAGTGGGCGGTGTCGATGGCGTAGGTACCGGCGGTGAGGCCTGCGGGCAGCGCGGTCATAGGTGTCTCCTCGGAGTAGGTCGTGCGGTCGGTGTCACCAGGTAGTTGAGCACTCAACTACCGTCACGAGGGGGTGAACACCCGCGTCTCGTAACCTATTCCCCGTGGGCGGGACGACAGGAGCGCGACAGCGCGCGGACGCAGAGGTGCGCTGGCTCGACGAGGGCCAGCAGTGGGCGTGGCGACGCTTCCTGGAGGGGACGTCCCGCTTCTTCGAGGCGCTCGGCACGGCGCACGACGAGGGCCTGCCGGTGACGCTCGGCGAGTATCACCTGCTGGTGCAGCTGTCCGAGGCGCCCGAGCGCACGCTGCGGATGTCGGCGCTCGCGGAGTTCCTCGCCCTGTCGCGCAGCCGCCTCACGCACACCGTCGACCGCATGGAGCAGCGCGGCCTCGTGGTCCGCACCCCCGTGCCGGGCGACCGGCGCGGCGTGAACTGCGTCATGACCGACGCCGGGTACGCGGCGCTCGTCGACGCCGCGCCGGGCCACGTCACCGCCGTGCGCCGGCTGCTGGTCGACACCCTCACCGACGAGGAGTTCGCCGTCCTGGGCCGCGCGATGGCGAAGGTCGCCGAGGCGGCCAAGGGCCCCGCGACCTCCTGACGTGAGCGGCGTCACCCCTGGCTGGACGGGACCTGGGTACCCCGGAGTTCTGGGACACTGGGACCCATGGCCACCACCACCGTCCATCTCGTGCGGCACGGCGAGGTCCACAACCCGGACGGGGTCCTCTACGGGCGCATCCCCGGCTATCGGCTGTCCGACCGCGGTCAGGCGATGGCGCGCCGCGTGGCGGAGCACCTGTCCGGCACGGGCCACGACGTCGCCGGCGTCGTCGCGTCCCCGCTGCAGCGCGCGCAGGAGACCGCGACCCCGACGGCCGAGGCCTTCGGCCTGACCCTCGCCACCGACGACCGCCTCGTCGAGGCCGGCAACCACTTCGAGGGCACGACGATCGGGAGCAACCCGGCGCAGCTGGCCCACCCCCGCTACTGGCGCTTCCTGTGGAACCCGCTGCGCCCGTCGTGGGGCGAGCCGTACGCCGACCAGGTCGCGCGCATGCGCGCCGCGGTGGACGACGCGCGCCGCGCGTACGCCGGGCACGAGGTGGTGCTGGTCAGCCACCAGCTGCCCGTCTGGGTGACGCGCCGCTCGTTCGAGGCCCGCTCCCTGGCGCACGACCCGCGCCGGCGCGAGTGCTCGCTGGCGTCCATGACCTCGCTGCGGTTCGACGGCGACACGTTCGTCGGGCTGCACTACACCGAGCCCGCGGCGGACCTGCTCGCGGGCGCCGACCCGGTGCCGGGGGCATGATGCGCAGCACCTCCCCGCGCGCCCGGCGGCGCGCCACCGTGGCGGTCGGCGCCGTCCTCGGGATCGGTCTCCTCGCCGCGTGCGGCCCGCAGGACTCGGGCGCGGGCGACGTCGTCGGCCAGGGGTTCGTCTCCGGCGACGGCTCGGTGAAGCAGTGGGACGCGGGCGACCGCGGCGACGTCGTCACCGTCGAGGGCACCACCTTCGAGGGCGACGACATCAGCACCGCCGACTGGCTCGGCGACGTCGTCGTCGTGAACACCTGGTACGCCGGCTGCGCCCCCTGCCGCGCCGAGGCCCCCGACCTCGTCGCCCTCGCGAACGACCGCGAGGCCGACGGCGTGCGCGTCCTGGGCATCAACACGGAGGACGAGGCCGGCGCGGCCACCTCGTTCCAGCGCACCTTCGACGTCCCGTACCCGTCCGTCGCGGACAGCACCGGCAAGGTCGTGGCCCGGCTCTCCGGCGTCGTGCCGCTGCAGGCCGTCCCGTCCACGGTCGTGCTCGACGCCGAGGGCCGCGTCGCGGCGCGCGTCATCGGGCAGGCAGAGGCGTCCACGCTCGACGCGATCGTCGACGAGGTGCTCGCCGAGTCGTCCGGCGGCTCGGGCGACGGCGCGGCGAAGGGCGCCTGATGGGTGACGCCTTCGCCACCACGGTGTGGAGCGGGTCGATGCTGCTGGCGCTGCCCGTGGCGCTGATCGCCGGCCTGGTGTCGTTCGCGTCGCCGTGCGTGCTGCCGCTGGTGCCCGGCTACGTCGGGTACGTCAGCGGGATGGCGGCCGCGTCGGCGGGCGGGCCGCAGGCCCGCGCCGGTGCGCCGCGGGACCCGGGCCGCCGGCGCGTCGTCGCGGGTGTGGCCCTGTTCGTGCTCGGCTTCACCGCGGTGTTCGTCGCGTTCATGGCCGCCGCCGGCGCGCTGGGCTCGTACCTGGTGCAGTGGGAGACCACGATCATGCGGGTCCTGGGGGTCGTCGTGATCCTCATGGGCCTCGCGTTCCTCGGCGCCGTCCCGTTCCTGCAGCGCGAGCGGCGCATGCACCTCAGCCCTCGGGCGGGCCTGTGGGGCGCGCCGCTGCTGGGCATCGTGTTCGGCCTCGGCTGGACGCCCTGCATCGGCCCGACGCTCACCGCGGTGCAGGCGCTGTCCCTCGACCAGGCGTCGGCCGGGCGCGGCATCGTGCTGGGCGTGGCGTACTGCGTCGGGCTGGGCGTGCCGTTCCTCCTGGTCGCGCTCGGGCTGCAGTCGTCGCAGCGCATGCTCGGCTTCCTGCGTCGTCACCGCCTGGGCATCCAGCGGGCCGGCGGCGCCCTGCTCGTGCTGGTCGGCCTGGCCCTGGTCACGGGCATCTGGTCCGCGTGGACCAGCCAGCTCCAGGGCTGGATCAGCGGATACGTGACGGTGGTGTGATGAGCGAGAAGGCGACCTACCGCCCCGAGGGCATCAACGACGCGTTCGTCGAGGGCCGTTCGGACGACGCGCCGGCCGCGGCCGCGGGCGGGCCGCAGAAGTCCGGCGGCGCCCCGACCCTGCCGTCGCTCGGCTGGCGCGGCACGCTGCGCTGGATGTGGCGCCAGCTCACCAGCATGCGCGTCGCGCTCATGCTGCTGATGCTGCTCGCCGTCGCGGCCGTGCCCGGCTCGATCCTGCCCCAGCGAGGCCAGGACGCCGCGGCGGTGCTCGAGTACCTGGGCGACCACCCGACGCTGGGGGAGTGGCTGGACCGCTTCGGCTTCTTCGAGGTCTACAGCTCCGTCTGGTTCTCGGCGATCTACCTGCTGCTGTTCGTCTCGCTGGTGGGCTGCATCCTGCCGCGCACGATCGCGCACGCCCGCAACCTGCGGAACCGCCCGCCGAAGACCCCGGTGCGGTTCGGCCGGTTCCCCGCGACGGCCCAGGCCAGCACGACGGCGTCGCCCGACGAGGTCACGGACGCGGTCGCCGCCCACCTGCGCGGGCCGCTGCGCCGGCTGCCCACCTTCCGGGTGGACGTCGGCGCCGAGGAGCCCCGCCTCGGGCGACCGGCCACCCGCACCGTCGCCGCCGAGCGCGGCTACCTGCGCGAGACCGGCAACCTCCTGTTCCACCTGGCGCTGCTCGGCCTGCTGGTCTCGGTCGCCCTCGGCCAGCTGATGCACTACCGCGGACAGGCGATCGTCACCGAGGGTCGCGGCTTCGCCAACGCCGTCGTCGACTACGACACCTTCGACAAGGGCGCCTGGTTCCGGCCGTCGTCGCTGTCGCCGTTCTCCATGACGCTCGACTCGTTCGAGTCCAAGTTCGCCTCCGACACGGTCGCGTTCGCGCAGGCGCGCGACTTCACCGCCTACGTGACGGCGACCGAGCCGGACGGCACGTCCCACGACGAGACGATCAAGGTGAACGAGCCGCTCACGGTCGACGGCGCCAAGATCTACCTGCAGGGCAACGGCTTCGCGCCCGAGATCACCGTGAAGGACGGCGCCGGCGAGCTGGCGTTCTCCGGCCGGGTCCCGTTCCTGCCCGAGGACACCATGTACACGTCGCGCGGCGTCGTGAAGGTGCCGGACGTGTCCAAGGGGCAGGAGCAGATCGGCCTGGTCGGGTACTTCCTGCCGACCGCCGTCGTCGACGCGGACGGCTCCGCCCGCTCCGTCTTCCCGCAGCCGCAGAACCCGCTGATGGTGCTCGAGGTGTACCGCGGCGACCTGGGCCTGGACGACGGCGTGCCGCAGAACGTGTACCGCCTCGACACCGCGAACCTCACGCCGTCGGTGGACGAGGACGGGTCGACCATCAAGCTCCTGGTGAAGCCGGGGGAGACCGTCGACCTGCCCGACGGCCTCGGCACGGTGACCCTCGGTAAGGACGTGCCCCGCTACGTCGCGCTCGACCTGCGGCACGACCCGTCGCTCACCTGGGTGCTCACCTTCGCCCTGCTCGCCCTCACCGGCCTCGCGGTCTCGCTGTTCACGCCGCGCCGGCGCGTGTGGGTGCGATCATGGGAGACCACGGACGACGACGGACGGTCCGTCACGCACGTCGAGCTCGCCGGGCTCGCCCGCGGGGACGACGCCGGCCTGCAGCGTGAGGTCGACAAGGCCCTGGCGTCGGTGCCGGGCCGCCTGGACGACGCGCCGGACGACGCGCCGGACGACAACCCGAAGACAGCCACGGAGGACTGACCATGCAGATCGCCGAGCTGAGCGTGCTGCTCGTGTGGGGTGCGGCCACGGCGCTCACGATCGCGCTCGTCGCGTTCGCGATCGACCTCGGGCGCCGCACCGAGCAGCGGGCCGACGCCCGCGCCGAGGCGCGCACGCCCGTCGCGGTGGGGGCCGGCGCTCCGGCAGCCGCGCCGCCGGCGGACGGGAAGGCGGCGGCTCCGCCCGCCCCCGCCCGTCGGCGCGCCGCCGGCATCGCGATGTCGACGACGTGGCTGGGCACCGCCCTGCTGCTCGCCGCGATCGTGCTGCGCGGCATCGCCGCGGGCCGCACGCCGTGGGCCAACATGTACGAGTTCACGCTGGTGGGCTCGTTCATGGCCCTCGCCGTCTTCCTCGGCATCAACCTGCGCAAGGACCTCAGGTTCCTGGGCGCGTTCGTCACCGGCCTGGCGGTGCTGTTCCTCGTGCTGGGGCTGAACGTCTTCTACGTGGCCGCGACGGGCGTGCAGCCGGCGCTGCAGAACTACTGGCTGGTCATCCACGTGGGCGTGGCGATCTGCTCGGCCGGCATCTTCACGGTCGCGTTCGTCTCGTCCGTGCTGCAGCTGCTGCGCGACAGCCGCGACACCGGCTCCCCGTACCTGAGCCGCCCGGGCTTCCGCTGGCTGGACCGCCTGCCGACGCCGACCTCCCTCGAGGTGCTGTCGTTCCGGCTCAACGCCGTCGGCTTCGTGCTGTGGACCTTCACCATCATCGGCGGCGCCATCTGGGCCGAGCACGCCTGGGGCCGCTACTGGGGCTGGGACCCCAAGGAGGTCTGGAGCTTCGTGATCTGGGTCGTGTACGCGGCCTACCTGCACGCCCGCACGACGCGCGGCTGGGACGGCCGCCGCGCCGCCTGGTTCGTGATCGTCGGCTACCTGTGCGTGCTGTTCAACTTCACCGGCGTGAACCTGATCTTCAACGGCAAGCACTCGTACTCGGGCCTGACCACCGACGCCTGACCCAGCCGAACGTTGTGGGCGGGCGTTTGGCCCTGTTTCTGTCGTGAAACAGGGCCAAACG
>NZ_JBHWYY010000126.1:0-6122 GCF_042728595.1 Isoptericola sp. NPDC060185
GGGTGCGGGCCGTGCGACTCACGCGGCCGGCGTCAGCCGGCCGGGCGGTGAGATCAGAGCGGGCGGACGTTCTCCGCCTGCGGGCCCTTCGGGCCCTGCGTCACGTCGAACTCGACGCGCTGCTCCTCGTCCAGGGAACGGTAGCCCTGGGACTGGATCGCGGAGAAGTGGACGAACACGTCGGCCGAGCCGTCCTCGGGGGCGATGAAGCCGTAGCCCTTCTCGCTGTTGAACCACTTCACGGTTCCGGTGGCCATGCTTACTCCTTCAAGAGGTGTCGACGACCTCGACCGTCGAGATCGCGCATCACGGTGAATCGTCGTCAACTCTTGAGACCAAGGTCCGCCGGGCGAGAGCGTCAGTCCTGACGACGCGACCGCCGTGGCGCGGACGGAGACCGTCCGGATCGAGCGAGGCACTGCAACGGGCACAACGGTACGCGAGCACGAGCACGGGCACCAGTGTTCACGCACAGGTGGTCCACAGGGTGGGCGCACCGGTGGACGGGGCCGATAGAAAGGAGTCATGACCACCTCTTCCGTCCCCTCCCTGTCCCTGCCCGGTGGCGTCCGGATCCCGCAGCTCGGCCTCGGCGTCTTCCAGGTGCCCGACGACGGCACCCAGGCCAACGTCGAGCAGGCCCTCGAGCTCGGCTACCGGCACGTGGACACCGCCGCGGCCTACTACAACGAGGCCGGCGTCGGCGCCGCGCTCCGCGCGTCCGGTCTGCCGCGCGAGGACCTGTTCGTCACCACCAAGCTCCGCAACGGGGACCAGGGGTACGAGCGGGCGCTGCGCGCGTTCGAGGACTCCCGTCGGGCCCTCGGCGTCGACCAGGTGGACCTCTACCTGATCCACTGGCCGGTGCCGAGCGCCGATCTTTACGTGGAGACGTGGCGCGCGTTCGAGAAGCTCCTCGCCGACGGCGCCGTGCGTGCCATCGGCGTCTCGAACTTCCTGGTGGAGCACCTGGACCGGCTGGTCGCCGAGACGGACGTCGTGCCCGCTGTGAACCAGATCGAGGTGCATCCCACGTTCCAGCAGGCGGCGCTGCAGCAGCACTGCCGGGACCTCGGCATCGCCGTCGAGGCGTACTCCCCGCTCGGCCGCGGCGCCGACCTCGACGCGCCCGCGGTCGTCGCGGCGGCCACGGAGCTGGGGGTCACGCCGGCGCAGGTCGTGCTGCGCTGGGCCGTGCAGCAGGGCCGCGTCGTCATCCCCAAGTCGCTGTCCGTGGCGCGCCAGGCCACCAACCTGGACGTCTTCTCCTTCGAGCTCTCGCCCGCGCAGGTCGCGTCGATCGACGCGCTGGAGGCGGGCGTGGCGGGGCGTACGGGCGCGGACCCGGCCACCGCGGCGTTCACGCAGATGCGCGACTGACGCTCGGCCTGGAGGCAGGACGACCCGCGCGACGGCGGCCGTCCCGGTGGGTGCACCGGGGCGGGCGCCCCCAACCTGACCGGCGCCGTTCGCCGGGGCTAGTGTGACGCAGATAACAGGTTTGTCACGATCCGCAGGGAGTGACCCGCGCGACACGTCGCGGACATACATTCTCGCTACGTTCAGCGGCACTGAATGCGGTGTTGAGCCCGCGAACGTCCCACCTCCAAAAGGGGATACAGCATGATCCGACGAACCACGGTCGCCAGGGGCCTCGCCCTCGCGGCAGTTCTCAGCCTGGGCCTCACGGCGTGCGGCTCCTCCGACGGCGGAGGGGACGAAGGCGGCTCCTCCGACCCGCTGAAGATCGGCACGATCCTCCCGGTCACCGGCACCCTCGCGTTCCTCGGCCCGCCGGAGATCGCCGGCGTCGGCCTCGCCATCGAGGACATCAACAAGGCCGGGGGCGTCCTCGGCAACGACGTGAAGGTCGAGTGGGGCGACTCGGGCGACAGCACCGACCTCTCGGTGGCCAAGAGCACCGCCACCGACCTGATCAGCAAGGGCGTGTCCGTCGCGATCGGCGCGGCGTCCTCCGCCGTCACCCTCGGCGTCGTCGACCAGTTCGAAGAGGCCGGGGTCATGGAGATCTCGCCGGCCAACACGGCCCAGGACCTCTCCGGCTACGGCGACTTCTTCGCCCGCACCGCCCCGCCGGACACCGTCCAGGGCGCGGCCCACGGCTCGCTCATCCTCGACGACGGCCACTGCAAGGTCGGCTTCCTCGTGCAGAACGAGGCGTACGGCACGGGCCTGCGCGACGTCATCGAGGAGACGCTCAAGAAGGACGGCTGCGAGGCGGTCTACGGCGGCAAGGGCGCCGGCAACGAGTTCGCCCCGGGCGAGACCAACTTCGGCGCCCAGGTGACCGACCTCCTCGCCCAGAAGCCCGACGCCATCTCGATCGTCGCGTTCGAGGAGACCGTCGCCATCGTCAACGAGCTCGTCGCGCAGGGCTGGGACTTCAAGGGCAACACGTACTTCGTGGACGGCAACCTCTCCAACTACGGCGACAAGTTCGACAAGGGCACCCTCGAGGGCGTCCAGGGCACGCTGCCCGGCGCGCAGGCGGACGACGCCTTCCGCGAGCAGCTCAAGACCTGGTACAGCGCCAACGAGAAGGGCGAGCTCGAGGACTTCTCGTACTCGGCCGAGTCGTACGACGCCACCGTCCTCGCCGCCCTCGCGGCCGTGAAGGGCAAGGGCACCGACGGCGAGACCATCTCGAAGAACATCCGCGCGGTCTCCGGTGCCAACGGCGGCACGGAGGTGAAGACGTTCGCCGACGGCGTCAAGGCGCTCGAGGCGGGCGAGGACATCAACTACGTCGGCAAGTCCGGTATCGGGCCGCTCAACGAGTCGAACGACCCGACGTCCGCCTTCATCGGCATCTACAAGTACGGCGCCGACAACACCTACACCTTCCAGAAGCAGATCGAGGGCAAGATCGAGGAGTGATCCTCGCTCGTTGACCTCGGTCACCCACGACGGTCCGGCCGCTCCCCGCGAGCGTCCGGGCCGTCGTCGTACGCCGCGGCCGGGGCTACGGGGCGGCAGCGCAGTCCGTGCAGCGGACGTCGGCGGGCGGGTCGTCTCCGACGAGCTCGGCGATCCAGTCGACCAGGCGGACGCCGTCGACGCGGGTGGAGTAGAACGCGTCGAGCTCGAAGATCCCGTGTCCCGCCCCCGGCGCGGTGTAGCTGTGCACGGGCACGCCGGCGGCCTCGATCCGTGCCTCGTTCGCGTCGATCTGCGCGAGGAGGTCGGGCGGGTCGCCGGGGATCCAGCGGGCCACCTCGGACGACGCGTGGGGGTCGTACGCGTAGTCGAAGCGGCCCAGCACGAGGTCGGGGTCGTGGTGGCCCGCCTGCACCCAGAAGGCGGGGGGACCCCACGCGCGGGCGGCGAGCCCGTCGACCGCCCACTGCGGCGCGGCGTCGAAGGCACCCCAGCGCGCGTCCAGCACGCTCTCGTCGAGGCCGGGGTGGTCGGGCCAGGCGCCGGACTGCGCGCCGAGGACGGTCACCCGGGCATCGGGCAGCAGGTCGGCGACCATCCCGCCGTAGAGCGGCGCGGCCACCGACCCCGCGGTCTTGCCGATGACGACGACGTCCGTGGCGTCGGGGTACGTCGCGGCGAGGTGGTCGAGCGCGGCGCGGCCGTTGACGGCGCCCCGGTGCTCCACGGAGAGGCCGCCCCCGTAGTCGCCGGTCGTGTCGCCCAGGTGCGCGTCGCCGGTGCAGGAGCTGACGTAGACGAAGGACCAGTCGCGGAACGGGTTGTCCTTGCGGGTGACGTCGAACATCCCGCTGCGGTTCTCCGGCTCCGTGCCCCGGACGCTCCAGTCGTAGACGTCGCTCTCGCCGTGCTCGCCCGTGAGCGCGCAGGTCGCGGCGTCCCAGCACACCCCGCCGCCGTTGAGGAAGAGGACGACCCGCTTCGTGTCCGCCCGGCGTTGCCAGAACTGGAACGGGCTGCCGTCGGCGCAGCGGCACCCGGCGGGCGCGGCGACCGTGTCCCACTCCAGCCCGGGTGCGGGGGTGCAGGCGCCGAGCGCGGCCGCGAGCGCGACGGCGAGGACCGGGACGCCGGCGGCTCGCCGACGCCGGGAGCGACGGGTGAGGCGGGTGAGACGGGTCGGAGTCATGCGTCCAGGCTGGGCGGCGCCGGCCCCGCGGCGCACCCGTCCGTGGTCGGGTCTCGAACCCCGACCTGCGACGGGTGTCCGGCGGCGTGGCCCCGGCCTACTCTGTGGAGGCCATGAACACTCCCGGGGAGGCCCGACGGAGCGCCCTGCGCAGCCCGTGGTTCCAGGACGCCGGCCTGGCAGCGCTGCTGCTGGCCGGCACCGCCGTGGTCGCCGACCCTGCACCGGGGACGGCCGTCGTCTGGTGGGCGGCGACCGCCGTCGGCGTCGCGGCCGTGGTCCTGCGGCGGCGGTGGCCTGTGCCGGCCTTCACCGCGGCGCTGCTCGCCGCCGTGGCGCGGATGGCGCTGGGAGCCGGCCCGGCTCCGGCCGACGTCGCCGTGCTGGTCACGGTCGCGACCGTCGCGGTGCTGCGCCCCCGGCGGGTCTCGCTCGTCGCGCTGGGCGCAGGGCTCGCGGTGGTGACGGCCTGGTCGCTCGTCGTCGCGTCGGCCGGTGGGGGCGGCGGGTTCGGCGCGGGCGGGGAGACGCTCGGCGCGGGCGGCGCGCCGGCGCCGTCGTCGTGGGGCGGTCCCGCGGTGCTCGGCCCCCTGCTGGCGGCATCGTGGGCGCTCGGCTGGGGCGTGCGGTCCCGCCGCGCCTACCTCGCAGAGCTCGAGGCACGGGCGCGCGACCTGGAGCGCGAGCGCGACCAGCGGGCCGCCCTCGCCGTCGCGGCGGAGCGCGCCCGCCTCACCCGCGAGATGCACGACGTCGTCGCGCACGGCCTCGCCGTCATCGTCATGCAGGCGCAGGGCGGGGCGGCGGCGTTCGAACGGCGTCCCGCCGACACCCTGGCGGCCCTGGACGCCATCGTCGCGACCGGCCGCGCCTCCCTGGCGGACATGCGGCAGGCGCTGGCGCCGGACGACGGACGCGACGACCGGCCGGACGACCGGCCGGACCGCGGCCCGGCCTCGGAGCCCGGGCTGGCGGACCTGGCCGGCCTCGTCGACCGGGTGCGGCAGGCAGGCACGCCCGTCGCGCTCCACGTCGAGGGCGCACCGCGCCCCCTCGCGGCCGCGGTGGACGCCGCGGCGTTCCGGATCCTCCAGGAGTCGCTGACCAACGTCATGCGGCACGCCGGGCCTGCGGCGTCCGCCCAGGTGCTGGTGTCGTACGACGACGGCGCGCTGACCCTCGAGGTGAGCGACGACGGGCCGGACCGGGCCGACGACCGGGGCGAGCGCGACCACGGCGGGAACGGGCTGCGGGGCATGCGTGAGCGCGCCGCGCTGCTGGGAGGCGAGGTGTCCGCGGGGCCGGGCCCGCGCCGGGGCTTCGCCGTGCGCGCCCGCCTGCCGCTCGACCCCGCGGTGCCCTGGGCGCGGGAGGTGGCGCCGTGACGCGGGTGCTCGTCGCGGACGACCAGGCCCTGATCCGGGCGGGTCTGCGGATGATCCTGGAGAACGCCGACGACATGGAGGTCGTCGGCGAGGCCGACGACGGCGCCGCCGCGGCCGACCTGGCCGCCGAGACCCGTCCCGACGTCGTGCTGATGGACGTCCGGATGCCGGGTGTCGACGGGCTGGAGGGCACGCGGCGCATCTGCGCCGGGCCACCGGACGGCCCGCGCGTCCTGGTGCTCACGACGTTCGACCTCGACGAGTACGTGTATGCGGCGCTCCGGGCCGGCGCGGGCGGCTTCCTCCTCAAGGACGCGCTCGCCGCCGACCTGCTCTCGGCGATCCGGGCCGTGGCGCGCGGGGACGCGATCGTGGCGCCGCCGATCACGCGGCGGCTCATCGAGCGGCACATCGGCACGTCGGGCGACCCGCTGCCCCGCACCGCGGCGGAGCTCGACCTCCTCACCGCGCGCGAGCGCGAGGTGCTGGGGCTGGTGGCGCGGGGGCTGTCCAACGCGGAGGTCGCGGGCCGGCTGTTCGTCACCGAGGCCACCGTGAAGGGCCATGTCAGCGCCGTGCTGGCGAAGCTCGGGCTGCGCGACCGCGTGCAGGCGGTGATCTTCTCCTACGAGTGCGGGCTGGTCCGCGCG
>NZ_JBHWYY010000127.1:0-5725 GCF_042728595.1 Isoptericola sp. NPDC060185
GCCCCTCGCGGTGTTGTCTTGCACCACCCCCCCGCGGCCTGGCCGCCCCCCCCCCGCGCGGGGGCCCCCCCCCGGGGGGGGGCCCCCCGGCCGACGTCTCCGGGGTGGCCCGCGTTCGACGCTGGGATTGGTAAGGCTAACCTCACCTGCTACTGTCGGCCGTACGCGGGGAGGCGCCCCTCGGGGCGCGGGGCTGGGGGGTTCCACCTGAGACGCGCGGCGCCTCCCCGCGGTCAGTAGTCCTTCGGGTCCAGCCGCCGCAGGACGACGGCGAGCAGCCGGCCGAGCTCGGTCCGCTCAGTCTCGGACAGGTCCACCAGGGCCGCCCGCTCGTGCCCGACCTGCCGCGGGAACAGCTCGTCGACGAGCCGCTCCCCCTCGCCGGTCAGCGCCACCAGGACGCCCCGCTTGTCGCGCTCGTGCACGGCACGCTCCACGAGGCCGGCGCGCTCCAGCCGGTCGAGCCGCTTGGTGATCGACGCGCCTGGCGAGCCGGTCATCGTGGTGATCTCGCCGGCGCGCAGCGGCCGCCCGGAGCGGCGCAGCGCGGTGAGGACGTCGAGCTCGGCGCGCGTGACGTCGTGGCTCGCGAGGTCGTCCGCGACCTCCGCCTCGAGGAGCGCCGCGATCCGCCGGACCCGCGCCCCGACGTCGGCCGGGGACGTGTCCACCTCGGGCAGCCGCTCGGCCCACTGCGCGCGCACGCGCTCGATGTAGTCCACGGCGACCAGGATAGAGGTCACACCGCGAATCCTTCCATGATGATTTACCGGTGAACTATTATGGTCCGCAATGCCCTCCTCCCCCGCACCCTCCCCCGTGCTCACCAGCGCCCGCGACGTCCTCGACCCCGCCCACCTGCGCGCCGCGCTCCGCATCAACCCTGCCGACGCCACGCTCGCCGCCGCGCTGCGGGTCGGCGCCGCCGCGGCCGTCGTCCTCACGCTCAGCGCCGCCGTCGGGCGCACCGACCTGGCCGCCTTCGCCTCCCTGGGCGCGCTCGTCATCCTGTACGGCCGGTACGAGCCGTACCGCCGCCGCGCCGCCCTGCTGACCGGCACCGCCGTCGTCTTCGTCGCCGCCTTCCTCGTCACGTCGAGCCTCACGGCCGCAGGCGCCCCCACGCTGGTCGTCCTCGCCGTGGTGGCGCTCGTCGCGGGGGGCGCGACCGCGCTGTCCGCCCTGGTCCGCACCGGGCCCCCCGGGGCGAGCATCGTCGTCTTCGCGGCCGCCGGCGGCATGGTCGGGCCGCTCGGGTGGTCCGACGTCGCCGAACGCGGCACCGCGTTCGCGCTCGGCGCGGCCGTGGCCTGGATCGTCGGGATGAGCGGCTATCTCGTGCGGCCGAGCGCGCCGGCCCGCCTCGCCGTCCGCCGGGCCGCGGACGCGGTGCGCCGGTCGTTCGACGCCGGACCCGACGCCGGCCCCGACGCCGCGCGGGTGGCCTCGGCCGCCGTGGCGCGGGCCCGCGACGTGCTCGCCGACGACCTGTCCCACCGCCGCACGCGCGACACCGCCCGCGTGCTCGCCGCCGAGCTCGCCGCGTTCGCCGCGGCCCTGGACTCCACGTCCGCCTCGGAGCGCGGCGCCACCACCGCCCCCGCCGCCGACCTGTCCCCGCGCCGCCGCCTGGTCGACGACCTGCGGGCCGGCTGGCGCGCGCCCGGATGGCGCCTCTCCGGGGTCCGCGTGGTGCTCGCGGGGCTCGTCGCCGGCGCCGGCACGCTCGCCGTCGGCCTCAGCCACCCGGCCTGGGCCCAGCTCGGCGCCACCGCCACCCTGCAGGGCACGAGCACCCGGCACGCGACCGTCCGCGCCCTGCAGCGCGGTGGCGGCACCGTGCTGGGCGCCCTCCTGGCCTGGCCGCTGCTGGCGGCGCACCTGTCGTTCGCCGCCACCTGCGTCGTCGTCGTGGTGCTGCAGGTCGTCACGGAGGTCGTCGTCGGGCGCCACTACGGGCTGGCGATGCTCACGATCACGCCGATGGCGCTGCTGATGACGTCGCTCGGCGGGTCGGTGGACCCCGCCGGGATCGCGGCCTCGCGCGCCCTCGACACCGTGCTCGGCGCCGTGGTCGGCGTGCTCGCGGTCGTGCTGGTGCACCCGCGCCGCCGGCAGACGGCGCCGGGTGCTCCGGCACCCGTCTGACCGGCGGCGCGGGCGCAGCCGTCAGATCTCCAGTGACTCCAGCATCTCGGTGACGAGGGCCGCGACGGGCGACCGCTCGGACCGGGTCAGCGTGACGTGCGCGAAGAGCGGGTGGCCCTTCATCGCCTCGATGACCGCCGCGACGCCGTCGTGCCGGCCCACCCGCAGGTTGTCCCGCTGGGCGACGTCGTGCGTGAGCACGACGCGCGAGGCCTGCCCGATGCGCGACAGCACCGTGAGGAGCACGTTGCGCTCCAGCGACTGGGCCTCGTCCACGATGACGAACGCGTCGTGCAGCGAGCGCCCGCGGATGTGCGTGAGCGGGAGCACCTCGAGCATCTCGCGGTCGATGACCTCGTCCACGACCTCCGGCGAGACGAGTGCGCCGAGGGTGTCGTACACGGCCTGCGCCCAGGGGTTCATCTTCTCGGACTCGGACCCGGGCAGGTAGCCCAGCTCCTGGCCGCCCACCGCGTACAGCGGCCGGAAGACGAGGATCTTGCGGTGCTGGCGCCGCTCGAGGACGGCCTCCAGCCCGGCGCACAGCGCCAGCGCGGACTTGCCCGTGCCGGCTCGTCCGCCGAGCGACACGATCCCGATCTCCGGGTCCAGCAGCAGGTCGATGGCGACACGCTGCTCGGCCGACCGGCCGTGCACGCCGAACACGTCCTGGTCGCCCCGCACCAGCCGGACCGTCTTGTCGGCGGTGACGCGACCGAGGGCGGAGCCGCCCGGCGAGTGGACGACCAGGCCGGTGTGGCACAGCAGCGGCGACGCCGCCTCGACCACCTCCGGGTCGAGGGCGGCCAGCTCCACCTCGCCGCCGTCGTACAGGGTGGCGACCTGCTCGTCGGCGACGTCGATCTCGCGCATCCCGGTCCAGCCGGAGTCGACGGCGAGCTCGTGGCGGAACTCCTCGGCGCGCAGGCCGACGGCCGACGCCTTGACCCGCATCGGCAGGTCCTTGGAGACCACGGTGACGTCGCGACCCTCCGAGGCGAGGTTCGCCGCGACGGACAGGATCCGCGTGTCGTTGTCGCCGAGCCGGAAGCCCGCCGGCAGCACCTGCGAGTCGGTGTGGTTGAGCTCCACGCGCAGCGTGCCGCCCACGTCGCCCACCGGGATCGGGGCGTCGAGGCGGCCGTGCTTCACGCGCAGGTCGTCGAGCATCCGCAGCGCGCTGCGGGCGAAGTAGCCGAGCTCGGCGTGGTGGCGCTTGGCCTCCAGCTCCGTGACGACGACGACCGGCAGGACGACGTCGTGCTCGGCGAAGCGGTAGATCGCCCGGGGGTCGGACAACAGCACGGACGTGTCGACGACGAACGTCCGACGGGCGGTGCCGTCCGGGTCGACGGTGTCGACGGTGTCCCGCTCAGGGACGGGTGCGGTTCGGGCCACGGCGAGCTCCCCTTCTTCCGAGGACGGCCGGGACGCCGTCCCTGGCGCCAAACTACGACGCTGTGATTCGCGCCACCACCCCCACCCCGGCGGGTCGGAGAACTTGTCACCCGTCGTTCACGCGCCGGACTCCGGCGCGCCGCAGGGCGTCCCGGCGAGCACCATGGGCGCATGGCATCTCCCGAGCCCGCACGCACCGCCTACGTCGTCCTGCTGCGGGGCGTGAACCTCGGCCCCCACCGCCGCGTGAGCGCCGCGGACCTGCGCGAGGCCGCCACGGCGGCGGGCCTCGCCGACCCGCGGACCTACGCGAACAGCGGCAACCTCGTCGGCACCGCGGACGTGGGCGACGACGGCGTCGCCGCACGCGTCGAGGCGGCCCTGTCCCACCGCCTCGGAGGGGACGTGCG
Organism: Isoptericola sp. NPDC060185; assembly: GCF_042728595.1. Classification (NCBI taxonomy): domain Bacteria; kingdom Bacillati; phylum Actinomycetota; class Actinomycetes; order Micrococcales; family Promicromonosporaceae; genus Isoptericola; species Isoptericola sp. NPDC060185. Next base: position 3,957 of record NZ_JBHWYY010000127.1, read on the forward strand.
CGCCGTCGCCCTGACCTCCGACCGGGCCGCCGCCCTCCTCGACGCCGACCCGTTCCCCGACGCCACCGCGGACCACCCCTCCCACGTGCAGGTGCACGTGGGCCCCGACCGCGTGGACGCCGACGCGCTCGCGCGGCTGGTGGAGGACCGGCCGGAGCGGGTCGCCGTCGTGGACGGCGTGCTCGTCGTGGACTACGTGGTCGGCATCGGCCGGTCGAAGCTCACCCCCGCGCTGGTCGACAGGGCCGCCGGAACCTGGACCACGGCCCGCAACTGGAACACCCTCACGCGGCTCGTCACGATGGCGCGCGAGGCGCCCTGACCGCCGACGCCGTCGCGCGGTCCCACGGACGTTAGGCTGACCCGCGGTGAGCCGGGAAGTCTGGTCGGTGGCACCGGCTGCGACGCCGGGAGAACAGCGACCCCACGACCGGACAGGAGAACCACCCTGACCTCCGAGACCGCCACCCAGCCCTTCGGCACCCGGCTCCGCCGCTTCGCCTCGCGCGAGACCACCGGCGGGGCGCTCCTCATCGGCGCCGCGCTCCTGGCACTGATCTGCGCGAACGCCCCGTGGCGCGAGTCGTACTTCGCCCTGTCCGAGGCGGTGCTCGGCTTCGACCGGCTGGGGCCGCTGTCCGTGCACCTCGACCTCACGGTGGCGGAGTGGGCGGCCGACGGCCTGCTCGCCATCTTCTTCTTCGTCGTCGGCGTCGAGCTCAAGCACGAGTTCGTGGCCGGGAGCCTGCGCAGCCCGAAGGAGGCGGGTGTGCCGATGCTCGCCGCCGTCGGGGGCATGGCGGTGCCCGCCGTCCTGTACTCGGTGATCGTCGTCGGGCTCGGCGAGCCCGGAGCTCTCCAGGGCTGGGCGATCCCGACGGCCACCGACATCGCCTTCGCGCTCGGCGTGCTAGCCGTGTTCGGCAAGGGGCTGCCGGCCGCGGTCCGGACGTTCCTGCTCACCCTCGCGGTCGTCGACGACCTGCTCGCGATCATCGTCATCGCCGTCTTCTACACGGAGTCCCTGAACTTCGGCTACCTCGCCGCCTCGCTCGTCGCGATCGTGCTGTTCGGCCTGGTCGTGCGGTCCCGCCGGCCGTACTGGTGGATGCTCGTGCCCCTGTTCGCGGTGGCCTGGGCGTTCATGCACGCCTCGGGGGTGCACGCGACCGTGGCCGGCGTCCTCATGGGCTTCACCGTCGCGGCCCGGCCCACCCACGGCGAGGCGGCCCCCCGCACGCACCGCTACGAGCATGCGGTCAAGCCCTGGTCGCAGGGGGTCGCGCTGCCGGTGTTCGCCTTCTTCGCGGCCGGCGTCGACGTGGTCGACGGCGGCGGAGTCACGGAGATCCTCGGCCAGCCGGTGGTCCCGGCCATCACGATCGGTCTCGTGGTCGGCAAGCTCGTCGGGGTGCTCGGCACGACGGCGCTGGTCACGCGGCTCACCCCGCTGCGGCTGGCGCAGGGCATCGGCGTGCGCGACCTGCTGCCCGTCGGCTTCCTCGCCGGCATCGGGTTCACGGTGGCGCTGCTGGTGGCGGAGCTGTCGTTCGGGCACGCCTCGGAGCACACCGAGGGCGCCAAGGCCGCCATCCTGCTCGGCTCCGTGATCGCGGCGCTGCTGGGCGCCCTCACCCTGCGGTGGGACGCCCGCCGCGCCCGCGCCGCGGACATGAACCTCGACGGCGTGGACGACGCCGTCGAGGACTTCATCGGGGACGAGAAGGACAGGCAGGAGCACTGAGGGCTGCCGCGCCGCGGGCGGGGAC
>NZ_JBHWYY010000128.1:0-5530 GCF_042728595.1 Isoptericola sp. NPDC060185
GTCACGAGGTCGGTCGACATCCCGACCTCGTGACAGACGACCGACCTCAGGGCGCGGCTCACGCGTCGCGACGCCGGACGGCGAGGGCCGCGGCGGCGAGCACGGCCACGGCGTACCCGGCCAGCACGGCGAACCCGGCGCCGGGGGCCAGGAGGCCGTCGGGCGTGGGGCCGGTGGCGATGAGCCGCTCGCCGGCCACGGTCGGGAGGTAGGCGTACACGTCCTGCGCCCAGGCGGCCGAGCCGGCCAGCCCCTGGAACAGCAGGGGTACCACCATCAGCAGGCCCAGGGTGGTGGCGATCCCGGCGGCGGTGCTGCGCAGGAGCGCGCCGATGCCCAGGGCGAGCGCGGCGACGGTCACCAGGTAGACGACCGTGCCGCCCAGCGCCCGCAGGTGCTCGCCGTCGGAGAAGTCCAGCGAGAGGCCGTCGGCGGACAGCGAGGACGCCGTCGCGAGCCATGCCGCGGCCAGGCCGACGACGGCGAGCAGCGCCGTGGTCGCCGCGACGACGGCCAGCTTGGCCCACAGGACCGGCAGGCGGCGCGGCACGGCGGCGAAGGTCGCGCGGATCATGCCCGTGGAATGCTCGCCCGTGATGGTGAGGACGGCGAGGACCGCCACGGTGAGCTGCGCGAACCCGTACCCGAACGTCACGGCGACGGCGCCGCTCGGGACGGCGAGCCGTGGGTCGGCGCTCATCGTCTCCTGCATGTCGGGCGACGTCGTGGCCGACCCGAGCGTCGCGGCCATGACGACCGCGAGCCCCGCCATGAGCAGCACCGTCAGCGCGATGCCCCACCACGTGGAGCGCAGCGACCACTGCTTCAGCCACTCCGAGCGCAGCACGCGCGCGAAGGTCACGTGGGTGCCGTGCGCGGGCTCACGGCCCGCGACGAGGGTGGTGGTGGCGCTCATGAGTGGTCTCCCGGGCTCGTCGAGCCGGCGGCGGCGAGGTCGCCGGCGGGGTCGTCGGTGCGGTACTCGACGGCGTCGGCCGTGAGCTCCAGGTAGGCGTCCTCGAGGGTCGAGGCCACCGGGGTCAGCTCGTGCAGCGCGACGCCCGTGGTGAGGGCGATCTCGCCGATCGCCGCCGCGTCGAGACCGGTGACTTCCAGCGCGCCCTCGTGGGCGACGTCGGGCACGACGACGGCGGCGCCCGCTCGCTCCAGCGCGGTGCGCAGCGCCGACGGGCCGGGGGTGCGGACGGTGACCGCACGCCGCGACGCGGCCTCGACGACGTCGCTGACGGGTGCGTCGGCGAGGATGCGGCCGCGCCCGATGACGATGACGTGGTCGGCGGTGAGGGCCATCTCGCTCATGAGGTGGCTGGACAGGAAGACGGTGCGGCCCTCGGCCGCGAGGCTCCGCGCGAGGTGGCGCACCCACAGGACGCCCTCGGGGTCGAGGCCGTTGACGGGCTCGTCGAGGATCAGCGTGCGCGGGTCGCCCAGCAGCGCCGACGCGATGCCGAGCCGCTGACCCATGCCGAGCGAGAAGCCGCCCACCCGCTTGCGGGCCACCGAGGCCAGGCCGGTCAGGTCGACGACCTCGTCGACCCGCCGGTCGGGGATGCCGTGCGTGGCGGCCAGCGCACGCAGGTGCGCCCGCGCCGTCCGGCCGGGGTGCACGGCCCGGGCCTCGAGCAGGGCACCCACCTCGGTGAGCGGGGATCGGTGCCGCGCGTACGGGCGGCCGTTGACGGTGACCGAGCCCGCGGAGGGCCGGTCGAGACCCATGATCATGCGCATGGTGGTGGACTTGCCCGCCCCGTTGGGGCCGAGGAAGCCGGTGACGACGCCGGGCCGCACCGTGAAGGTGACGCGGTCGACGGCGGTCTTGTTCCCGTAGCTCTTGGACAGACCCTGTGCCTCGATCATGCCGTCGAACGTACGGCGGGTGACGCGTGTCACAGAACCGGGCAGGCCCCTGAGATCGACCCTGGCCGTGTCGCGGCCCGCCCCGGGGGTTCCCTTACGCCGAAGCCCCGGCCGGTCGGGTCGCCGCGACCGGCATCGACGCTGGCACACTGGGCCCACCTGCCCCGCGCGAACGAAGGAGTCCCGTGCACGCCGAGGTCCTCGAGCTCACCGATCCCGCGCGACCGGCCTACGGCGCGGACGGCCCTCGGCCGGTCCGCACCCACCTGTGGCGTGCCGACGACGCAGCGCCCCTCGTGCTCGTCTCGCACGGGACGGGCGGGGCGGCGCAGAACCTCCACGTCCTGATCGACGACCTGGTGGCCGCCGGGTGCTCCGTCGCCGCGGTCGACCACCACGGCAACACCTTCCTGGAGCCGTACGCCGCGGAGTCGTTCGTCCGCTGGTGGGACCGGGCGCTCGATCTGTCCCGCGTGCTCGACGTCCTCGACCCGAGCGGGCCGGTCGGCGCGGCGGGCTTCTCGATCGGCGGGTACACGGTGGCGGCCCTGCTCGGGGCGCGCGTGGACGGGGCGACGTTCCGCGGCCTGGTCTCCGGGGAGGTCCCGGCTCCGCCGACGCCCGAGCGCCCGGGCATCGTCGAGGAGCTGCGGGCCGCCCACTCCGAGGCCGAGCGAGCCGCCTGGGTGGACCACGCCGTGGGGTCGTTCCGCGACGAGCGTGTCTCCGCGGGCTACCTGCTGTGCCCGCTCGGCGCCTTCGTCGACCCGGGCAGCCTCGCCACGGTGTCGCGACCGACGGCGGTCCGCTGGGGCGGCGCCGACGAGGCCGTCCCGTTCGAGACGAACGCGAAGGTGTACGCGGCGGGGATCCCCGGTGCCGACACGAGGGAGCTGGGCACGGACGCAGGGCACTACGACTTCATCGACGGCCCGGACGGTGGCGACCCGGCGCTGCAGGCCGAGGCGGCGGCCGACGCCGTCGCTTTCTTCAGCCGCGCCCTGTCTCGCTGACGGGCCAGCGGCTGAGCCGCCCGACGAGGAAGGACTCGATGCCGATCAACCCCGATGCCGCGCCGACGAACCCGCCGAGCAGGCGGCGGGCGTCGTCGGCGTCCATGACGCGCAGCTGGTCCGCGCGGTAGTCGACGCCCTTGCGGGTGAGGCGGTACGAGCCCGCGGCGCGCACGTTGCGGCACCAGTCGACGTCCGCGCCCCAGGGCAGCGGCGTGAGCACGAGGATGTCGCGGTACTCGCCGATCTCGACTGGGTCGCCGGGGCGCGACACCCGCGTGTCGATCGGGGCGCGGGCTGCGAACGCGACCACCGGCGTGCGGTACTCGCGCCCGCTCTTGCGGCCCACGTGGTGCAGCGTGACCCACGGCGGCACGCGCGAGCTGACCTTGAGGGCGTACGGGTTGAAGCGCTTGGTGGCCTTGACGACGGCGGGAGGTGCGGGCATGGGTCCATCCTGCTGCGCGGGGACGCGTCCCGCTGGTTGACTGGGCCCATGGACCTCTGGGGCGTGCTCCTCGTGCTGACCGTGCTGGTCACCGGCCTGGCGGGCGGGGTGTTCGCAGCGTTCTCGACGTTCGTCGTCGCGGGCCTACGACGCCTCGACCCGGCCGACGCCGCGCGGGCCATGGCCGCGATCAACACCGACGCGCTGCGGCCGCCGTTCATGACGCTGTTCGGCGCGGCCGTCGTCGTTCCGGTCGTGGCGGGCGTGGTCGGCCTCGTCGGCGGGCACGACGGCGCGTGGCTGGTCGCGGCGTGCGCGGTCGTGATGCTGGTGGGCATGCTCGGGGTCACCGCGGCGGGCAACGTACCGCTGAACGACCGGCTCATGGCGCACCGCGACGCCGCCGGGTGGGAGGCCTTCGACCGCCCGTGGGCGCGGCTCAACCATCTGCGGACGGCGGCGTGTGCCGCGGCTTGCGCGCTCGCGGGTGCGGCGCTGGCGTTCGCATGAGTGCACGGAGCACGGAACGGACCACGAGGAGGGTGCGGGCATGCGCATGAGGGACCCGAGGGACTGGAGCAGGCCGCTCGACGCCGGGGCTGTGCCGCGCATGAGCGCACCGGACGTCACGCCGGACGACGCGGGCGGCCCCGCCAGCGGGTCGGACGACGAGGCGGCCACGATCGACCGACTGCTGGACGGCACGACCACCTGGGCCGTCGTCGGGCTGTCGACCAACACCGAACGCGCGGCGTACGGCGTCGCGGGCGTGCTGCAGCGGGCCGGCAAGCGGATCGTGCCCGTGCACCCGAGCGCCGAGACCGTGCACGGCGAACAGGGCTACGCGACCCTCGCCGACGTCCCGTTCCCCGTCGACGTCGTGGACGTGTTCGTGCGCTCCGAGCTCGCGGGCGCCGTCGCCGACGAGGCGATCTCGATCGGCGCGAAGGCGGTGTGGTTCCAGCTCGGCGTCGTCGACGAGGACGCCGCCGCGCGCGTGCGCGCCGCGGGCCTCGACATGGTCATGGACCGGTGCCCCGCCATCGAGCTGGGGCTGCGCCGCTGAGGACGCCACGAGGGCCCCGACCGCTACACGCGGACGGGGCCCCGGTGCCACAGGGGACGGTCAGCCGCGCAGGCCGAGGATCCCGTCGTAGCTGCGGCGGGCGTTGCCGAACGAGTCCAGCGGGTTCGGCGGGACGGCCGTCGTGGCGGCGTTGTCCTGCTCCCAGATGCCCCAGCGGGTGCCGCGCGCCTTCGTGGCGCGCAGGAACTCGCGGTAGGGCAGGTCGCCGGCGTCGAACTCGATGATGTCGAAGCCGTTGGGGTTGGCCTCGTTGCGTGCGCCGTCCTTGAGGTGCAGGAGCGGGTAGCGGTGGGCGTGGTTGCGCACGTAGTCGATCGGCTCGAACCCCGGGTAGAGGTGCTGGCCGACGAAGGCCCAGTAGACGTCCATCTCGAGGAAAACCGCGTCCGGGTCGGTGTTGTCGAAGAAGACGTCGTAGAGGCGCACGTCGGGCTGGTCGGACGCGAACGCGAACTCGCCGGCGTGGTTGTGCTGGTACAGCTTGAGCCCGGCGGCGTTGGCCTGGGCGCCCCACGCGTTGAACTCGTCCGCGGCCGCCCGGTACCCGTCCACGGTGGCGACGTTCGACGGGGCGTTCGCGGTGCCGACGTGCGGCATGCCGAGGATGTTGGCGATCTCGAGCTGGCGCGCCAGGTCGGTGCGCAGGGCTCCGATGCCGACGTGGGACCCGACGGCCCGCAGGCCGTTGTCGTCGAGGAGCTGGCGGATCTCCTCGGGGGTGATCGCCCCGACCTGACCCTGGGTGTAGCCGGCGAACTCGATCTCGGTGTACCCGATGTCGGCGAGCTGCTCGAACACCGTGCGGAACCCGAGGCTCGAGACCTTGTCGCGGATCGAGTAGAGCTGGATGCCGATCTTGCCCGGGGGCACCAGACGGCCGTTGGCGGCGGTCGTCAGGGGGTCGGCGGCGGTGGCGGTGGAGGCCAGGGCCCCCGGGGCGGCGGCGGCACCGAGGCCGACGGCCACGGTGGACGTCGCGAGCGCCTTGATCAGGCTGCGGCGCGTCAGCTGGGACTTGCTGGTCATCGTCTCTCCTTCAGGGGATGGAGCGGCGGGGGGGGGGGGGGCCGCGCCCCGGGGGGTCGGGGCGGGGGCCGGGGGCAC
>NZ_JBHWYY010000129.1:0-5336 GCF_042728595.1 Isoptericola sp. NPDC060185
CGTTTGGCCCCGATTCCCTAGGGAAACGGGGCCAAACGCCCGCTCACAACACTGCCTCGGACCCCGGGTCAGCCGTTGAACGCGGCCGGGTGCGGGCCGGTGCGGCCGTCGCGCTCCAGCCCGTCGATGGCGGCGAGCTCGGCGTCGGTGAGGTCGAACCTGAAGACGTCGAGGTTCGCGGCGATGCGTGCCGGCGTCACGGACTTGGGGATGACGACGCGGCCCTGCTGCAGGTGCCAGCGCAGCACCACCTGGGCCGGCGTCACGCCGTGCGCGCGGGCGGCGTCGACGACCGGTGCGTCGCCCAGGACGGCACCCTGCGCCAGCGGGCTCCACGCCTCGGTGACGGCGCCGTGGCGGGCGTTCGCCGTGACGGTCTCGCGGTTCTGCAGCGCCGGGTGCAGCTCCACCTGGTTCACGACCGGGGTGCTGCCGCCGAGGGCGGCGACGCGGTCGAGGTGCTCGGGCAGGAAGTTGGACACGCCGATCGAGCGGGCGAGGCCGGCGTCGCGGAGGTCCTCCAGGCCCTGCCAGGCGTCGAGGTAGTCGTCCGTGGCGGGGGTCGGCCAGTGGATCAGGTACAGGTCCACGTGGTCGAGGCCCAGCTTCTCCAGGCTCTCCTCGAGGCCCTCGCGGGCGGCGGCGCGGCCCAGCCTGTCCACCCACAGCTTGGTGGTGACGAACAGCTCGTCGCGGGCGACGCCCGACTCGGCCAGGGCACGGCCGACGCCGCGCTCGTTGCCGTAGACGGCGGCGGTGTCGATGCTGCGGTAGCCGGCGTCGAGCGCGGCGGCGACGGCGGCCGTCGTCTCGGCGTCGGGCACCTGGAAGACGCCGAAGCCGAGCTGGGGCATGGTGCGGCCGTCGGAGAGGGTGACGGTGGGGACGTTCGCGGTCATGAGATGGGTCCTTCCGGTGGTGCGGTACTGAGGTTCGGGGTGGGTTAGACGGCGGACGGCGCGAGCTCGTGCTCGTGCGCTGTGCCGCGGGGCCGGGCGAGCTCGCCGCCGCGGGAGCGGACGGCGACCAGCAGGACGCCGAGCCCGGCGACCGTGACGGCCGCGCCGACCCACAGGGGCGAGGTGTAGCCGAGGCCCGCGGCGAGGGCGAGACCCGCGGCCCAGGCGCCGAACGCGTTCCCGACGTTGAACGCGGCGATGTTGGCGCCGGAGCCGAGCGTGGGCGCGGCCTCGGCGTACTGCATGATGCGGGCCTGCAGCCCGGGCACCGTGGCGAAGCCGAAGCCGCCCATGAGGAGCAGCGCCACGACGGTCGCGACCTTGCTCTGCGCGGTGAGCGCGAAGAGCACGAGGACGGCGGCGAGCACGGAGATGACCGTGACGAGCGCCTTGACGAGGTTGCGGTCGGCGGCGCGGCCGCCCAGCACGTTGCCGGCGAAGAGGCCGACGCCGAAGACGACGAGCAGCCACGGGACGGCGGCGGCGCTGAAGCCGCTGACCTCGGTGAGCGTGAACGCGATGTAGCTGAACGCGCCGAACATGCCGCCGTAGCCGAGCACGGTGACGGCCATGGACAGCCACACCTGGCGGTCGCGGAAGATGCGGAACTCCGACAGCACGGAGCCGGTGGAGCGGTGCGACGTCGCGGGCACGAGCACGGCGATGCCGACCAGGCCGATCACGCCGATCACGGTGATGGCCCAGAAGGTGGCCCGCCACCCGGCCGCCTGGCCGAGGAACGTGCCCAGCGGCACGCCGGCCACGTTGGCGATGGTGAGGCCGGCGAACATCACGGAGATGGCGGCGGCGCGGCGGTTCGCGGGCACGAGGTCAGCCGCGACGACCGCCCCGATGCCGAAGAAGGCGCCGTGGCACAGGGCCGCGACGACCCGGCCGACCATCGTCATCCCGTAGCTGGGCGCGACGGCGGACAGCAGGTTGCCGGCGATGAACAGCACCATCAGGAGCATGAGCGCCCGCTTGCGCGGCACCCGGGAGAGGGCCGCGGTGAGGGCGATGCCGCCGACGGCGACGGACAGGGCGTAGCCGGAGATGAGGTAGCCGGCCACCGTCTCGGTGACGCCGAAGTCGGCGGCCACCTCCGGCAGCAGGCCCATGATGACGAACTCGGTGAGTCCGATGCCGAAGCCCCCGAGGGCGAGGGCGTACAGCGCGGCAGGCATCCGAGGCCTCCAGGATCGGGAACGGGAACGTTGCGTGTGCAGTAGTTGCACGCGCAACGTTCTAGATAGTTGCACACGCGCTATATGCGCGCAAGGCGCTATGCTGTGATCCGGACGACGGGCCCGCACGAGGCCCCCGAGGAGGCCGACATGGGTATCGCCGACGACGCCGTCGAGATCCGCGCGCGCGGCTGGCGCACGCTCGCCGCGCTGCACGGGCTGATCGAGACGGACCTGGAGCGCGCGCTGCAGAAGGAGCACCAGCTCTCCGTGGTGGAGTTCACCGTGCTCGACGCGCTGAGCCGCCAGGACGGCTGGCACATGCGCATGCAGCAGCTCGCCCGCGCCGCCGCCCTGTCCAGCAGCGCCACGACGCGCCTCGTCACGCGCCTCGAGGACCGCGGCCTGCTCACGCGCATCCTGTGCGCCGACGACCGCCGCGGCATCTACACCGAGCTCACGCCCGCCGGCCGCAAGCTCCTCGAGGCCGCCCGGCCCACCCACGACCGCGCCCTCGAGGACGCGCTCACCCGCGCCGAGGACATCCCCGAGATCGCCCCGCTCGCCGCGTCCCTGCACGAGGTCGCCACGGTCTGAGGCGGGGCCGGTTCACGCTCCCCGCGGAACACCCGCCGTCGCGAGCAGGTCCTCGTGCAGCTCCATCCACACCCCGTGGACGGACGCGCCGCCGATGCCGGCCACGCGTGAGCCGTCGCCGGCGCGGGCCGCCGCGAGCGCGTCGTCGAGCCTGCCGGCGTAGCCGCCGAACCGGTCGAGCTCCGTCGCCAGCCCGGCGAGCAGGGGGCGCACCTCGGCGACGACGGCCGCCAGCTCGTCGAGCGCGCGCGCGTCCCAGGCGGCGTCGCGGTGGTCGTTGACGTCCAGCCGCCCGCCGTCGCCGGGCCGCAGCTGCCAGTCCGTGCAGGCCTGCAGCAGCCGGGAGTTGAGCGGGTCGAAGGCCGGGAGCGCCGCGCGCACGACGGCGTCCGCGCGCCCGGTCGGGTCGGCGGCGAGCTCCGCCGCGAGGCGGCGCTCCCCCTCCGCCCGCCCGCGCTCGGTGAGCGACCAGGCGCCCGTCCCCGCGAACTCGGACCAGGTGACGCACCCGAACGCCTCCAGGTCCAGGAGGAGGTCGCGCGCGACGTCGGCGGGGAGCCCGGCGCGCTCCGCCACGGCGGCGTCGTCCGCGGCACCCCGCACGCGCACGGCGTGCAGGACGAGGAGCTCCGGGTCGGACGGCCGGCTCACGCCGCGGCCCCGCCGTCGCCGCCCGCCCCGCCGGAGCCTGCCCCACCCGACCGCGAGACGAGGCGGTCGAGCCGCTGCTGCACCGCCTGCGGCGAGCCCAGCCCCATCGCCCCCGCCATCCGGGCCCACGTGTGACCGGCGGCGCGCGCGGCGAACAGGGCCGCCGTCTCGAGCTGCCCCGCCTCGGCCCGCGCGGCGGGCACCAGCGCGAGGGCCGCGAGCGCCCCGGCGGCGTCCTCCTCGGGGGTCAGCCCGCCGCCCGCCGAGCGCCACAGATAGTGCCGCACCAGGTCCGTCGCCGACGGCGGCACGCCGGCCGGCTGCCACGGCCGCGCGGCCAGCCGGTCCGCGCCGAGGGCGAGCAGCGTGCGCCGGGCACGCGCCTCCGCGTCGGCGGCACCCTGGTCGACCTCGTGGTCCGCGGCACGACCGGTGGCGCGGTCGTCCGGGCGGGGCTTGCGTTCCATCCCGCGACCGTGCACCATCAACGAACCGTTGTCAACGCAATGTTGAACCCCGAGGAAGGACCGGCCCGTGGCGCGCGACAGGCGAACCCCCGTGGAGGCCTGGGCGGCCGAGGAGCGCCGCCTCCTCGACCGGGCCCCCGCCTTCCGGGCCGCGGTCGACCGGATCGTGGACCGGGCGCTCGACGACGTCGCCGCGGCGCAGGCGCGGGACGACGGCGAGGACAAGACCAGCAGCACGGAGGCCGCCTTCACGGGCGCGCGGGCACGCCTGCGACGGGCTCGGCGCAGGCACCGCCGAGAGCTGGCGCCGCTCGACCTCGCCCCGTGGCAGCGGCTGGCGGCGGACGTCGTGCGGCCCGTCGGCGCCTCGGGCGTCACGACGGACGCCCGCCTCACCGCGCGGAGGGCGGTCTCGTGGTGGCTGCCCACCGGCCTGGGCGCCGCGACCCTCGCGGGCCTGGACCCGTACTCCGGCCACGTGCAGGCCCGCGCCCGCGTGCTCGCCGAGGAGCGCACGGCCCGCCGGCAGGCGCGGCGCGGGCGCGGCCCGGCGGACCCGGACGCCTAGCGCCCCAGCCGACCGCACGACTCCTGTTCGACGACGCACGGAGGTGGGCGATGCCCGGGACGATCCCGCTCGACGGCGCAGCGCCCGCGCACGGCGGCAAGGCCGCGACCCTCGGCCGGCTGCGCCGCGCCGGCCTGCCGGTGCCGGACGGCTTCGTCGTCCCCGCCTCGCTCGAGGGCCCCGACCTGCGCGCCGCCGTCGACGGCGGGCTCGACGGCCTCGGGCGGCACGAGCCCGTGGCGGTGCGGTCGTCGGCGGCGGACGAGGACGGCACGCACGCGTCGGCGGCCGGCCAGTACGAGACGGTGCTCGGCGCGGTCGGCGCGGGCGACGTCGTGCGGGCCGTCGCCTCCTGCCGCGCGTCGGCGGCCGGTCCGCGGGCCACCGCGTACCGGGCGGCGACGGGAGGGGCCTGTGCAGCGGCCGGCGTCGCGGTGGCCGTCGTCGTCCAGCGCCTGGTCGACGCCCGCGCGGCGGGCGTGCTGTTCACGGGCGCACCGTTGACGGGCGGCGGACGCACGACGGTCGAGGCCTCGTGGGGGCTGGGCGAGAGCGTGGTGCAGGGCGCCGTCGACCCGGACCGGTGGACGGTCGCCGCCGGGCGCGTCGTCGAGCGGCGCACGGGGACCAAGCGCACCCGGGTGGACCGCTCCCCCGCCGAGGTCACGACCAGCGAGGTCCCCGCCGCCGACCGGGGCCGGCCCTGCCTCGACGACGCGACGGTACTGCGCGTCGTCGCGCTGGGCGAACGGGTCGCGCGCCTGCTCGGCGGCCCGCAGGACGTGGAGTGGGCGGTGGACGACGACGGCGCCGTCTGGCTGCTGCAGGCCCGCCCGGTCACGGCCGCCCTCCCCGCCGGTCGTTGTGAGCGGGCGTTTGGCCCCGACTCAAGGGCGGAACAGGGCCAAAC
>NZ_JBHWYY010000130.1:0-5276 GCF_042728595.1 Isoptericola sp. NPDC060185
AGGTAGTGGACTACCTCGCGGGCTTGCGAACTACCTCGGCGATTTTCGAACTACCTCAGCAGATCCGGGACTACCTCGAAGCGGGGCTCAGCCCCAGGTGAGCAGGTCCTCGCCGTGCTCGACCATGGTGCCGACCTGCGCGAGGCGGTCGACGACGTCGGGCGTGGCCTCGAGGGCGACGACGGGGCACACGGCGGACTTGCCGCCCGCGCGGACGGCGGCGGGGTCCCAGGAGACGAGCACGGCGCCGCGCTCGACGACGTCGCCCTCGGACGCGTGGGTGGTGAAGCCCTCGCCGCCGAGCTTGACCGTGTCGATGCCCAGGTGCACCAGCACCGCGCGGCCGTCCTCGTGCTGCAGGACGAAGGCGTGGGGGTGCAGCTTGACGATCTTCCCGGCGATGGGCGCGACCGCCTCGCCACCGCGGACGTCGTCGGGCTCGATCGCGAGGCCCGGGCCGACGAGGCCGGCGGAGAACACCGGGTCGTCCACCTCGGAGACGTCGACGACGGTCCCGGTGACGGGCGCGAGGACGGTCAGCGCCGTCATCAGCGGAGGTCCTCGATGTCGGAGGCGAGCGTGTCGGCCTCGGGCCCGACGATCACCTGGATCGCGATGCCGGAGCGCACGACGGCGATGGCGCCCGCCTTCGTGAGGGCGGCGTCGTTCACCTTGTCGGGGTCCTCGACCTCGACGCGCAGCCGCGTGATGCAGGGCTCGAGGTCGACGATGTTGTCGTCGCCGCCGAGCGCGTCGAGGATCTGCTGTGCCTTGCTCATGATGCTCCTTGGTGGTTCCTGGTGAGGAGGTTCGTGGGGGAATGCCGGGCTCAGGCGACGCTCACATGAGCTCGGCGAGGTCGGAGGCGATCGTGTCGACGCGCGGACCGACGACCACCTGCACGACCCGCCCGTTGATCATCACGCCGTACGCCCCGGCGCGCTTCAGCAGCGCCGCGTCGACGAGGCCGGGGTCCTTGACGAGCGATCGCAGCCGGGTGGTGCAGGGGTCGATCTCCTCGACGTTCTCCACGCCGCCGAGTCCGGCGAGGATCGTGGCGGCGAGCTGCGCGTCGGAGTCGGGCGTGCTCATCGGGGGCTCCCTTCGGGGATGCGTCCGGGCTGGACGGGGGTCGCGCCGGCGCTGTCGGCGGCGCGGCTGCGGGGGACCAGCGTGGGTCGCGCCTCGCGCAGCGGCACGAAGACGCTGTACCGGTCGCCGCGGTAGCAGGCGCGGGAGTACATGACGGCGGCGTCGCCGCCGAAGGTGCGCCGGGCGGTGCGCATGACGGCGCGGGAGCCCTGCATCTGCAGGGACTCGAGCTCCTCGGCGGTGGCGTCGGCGGCCGTGATGACCTCCTCGCCCCACGTCGGGTTCAGGCCGCGCTCGCGCAGGGCGGCGTAGAGGCTGTCGGGCACGCCGTCGGCCAGCAGGTCGGGGGCGAGGTCGACGGGGATCCACGACTCCTCGACGCTCATCGGGTTGCCGTCCGCCGTGCGCAGCCGCACCACGTGGTGCACGGGGGTGCCGGCCTCGCGGTCGAGCGCCTCGGCGACGACGGCGGGCGCGGGCAGCTCTTCGCTGGCAAGCACGGTGGCGCCGGGCTTGAGGCCGCGTCGCCGGGCCTCCTCGCCGAACGTCGTGAGGCGCATCTCGAAGTCGGCGCGGGGCGGCGCGACGAACGTGCCGCGGCCCTGCGCGCGCTCGAGCACGCCCTCGGTGACCAGCGCGTCGATCGCCTGGCGCACCGTCATGCGCGAGACGCCGAACTTCTCGGTGAGGCTGCGCTCGGAGGGGACCGCGTCCCCGACGGCGAGCTCGGTCGTGACGAGGTCCGCGAGGTATGCGCGCACCGCGAGGTACTTGTGCTCGCCGCCGCGAGCTGCGCCCCTGGCCATCGTCGTGTCCCGTCCTGCCCTGTGATCGGCATCGATCAGCGTCGTTTTCGACATCGGGACCAGTATCGCGGTCGTCGTGCCGATCGGCTCGCGTCCTGCTCCCGTCCCCGTCGCGAACGCGGGGTTGACACATCATGAGGTCTAGACCAGTCTTCGTGCAAGTGGTCCAGACAACCTGCCCGTGGCAGCGTGGGTGGATCACCGGCAACGACGCCCGAACGACGTCGCGACACTGCCGCCGGACGACGCAGGCCCGGACCTGCAGGACATGCCCGCCCCCGGGCCATCCATCGGAGGAGAACCATGACCACGGTCGCTGAGACCAAGCAGAAGCGGGGATTCCCCGGCCTCGCGCAGCTGCAGCGCGTCGGCCGCTCGCTGATGCTGCCCATCGCCTCGCTGCCCGCCGCCGCGCTGCTGCTGCGCATCGGTCAGCCCGACATGCTCGGCGCCATCGACATCGCCTGGGTGCAGACCGTCGCGACGGTCTTCGCCGCCGCCGGCAACGCCCTGTTCAACAACCTGCCGATCATCTTCGCCATCGGCGTCGCGGTCGGCTACGCACGGAAGTCGGACGGCTCCACCGCGCTGGCGGCCCTCATCGGCTACCTGGTCTTCTCCGGTGTGACGGACGCGCTGTCCCCGCAGATCCTCGGCGAGCCCGCGGCCGGCGCGGAGCAGGAGCTCATCAACTACGGCGTGCTCGGCGGCATCGTCATCGGCCTCACCGCCGCCCTGCTGTACCAGAAGTACTACCGGATCAAGCTGCCCGCGTACCTGGCGTTCTTCGGCGGGCGGCGCTTCGTCCCGATCGTCACGGCGGGCGCCTCGCTCGTCATCGCGGTCGGCTTCTCGTACCTCTACCCGGCGTTCGACTGGCTGTTCAACGACAAGATCGGTGGCTGGGTCACCGGCTCCACGATCCTGGGCGGCTTCATCTTCGGCACGCTCAACCGTCTGCTCCTGCCGTTCGGCCTGCACCACCTGCTCAACTCGCTGCCCTGGTTCCAGTTCGGCAACTACACGGCGGCGAACGGCGAGGTCGTCCACGGCGACATCGCCCGGTTCCTCAACGGTGACCCGACCGCGGGCACGTTCCTCACCGGCTTCTTCCCGATCATGATGTTCGCGCTGCCTGCGGCCGCCATCGCCATGATCCAGATGGCCAAGCCGCAGAACCGCAAGGTCATCGCGGGCGTGCTGGGCTCCGCCGCGCTCGTCGCCTTCGTCACCGGCGTCACCGAGCCCCTCGAGTACTCGTTCGTGTACGTCGCCTACCCGCTGTACGCGATCCACGCGGTCCTCACCGGCGCCTCGCTGGCCCTGGTCAACTGGCTCGGCATCCACGACGGCTTCGGCTTCTCCGCCGGCGCCATCGACTACGTGCTCAACCTCGGCATCGCGCAGAAGCCGCTGCTGCTCATCCCGATCGGCCTCGCCTACGCCGTCATCTACTACTTCCTGTTCCGCTGGGTCATCGCCAAGTGGAACCTCAAGACCCCGGGCCGTGAGGACGACCCGGAGGAGGCCGCCGCCGTCACGGGCGACCAGGCGACGGAGGAGCGCAAGGAGGCCGCGAAGGCCGAGGCCGCCGCGGAGGCGGTGGCCGTGGAGGCCGGTGCTTCTGGCGGGTCCGCGAAGGGCAAGGACGCGGTCTGATGAGCACCACCCTCACCGGTGCCCCGGTGAGCCCCGGGCGGGCGGCCGGCGTCGTCGTGACGATGCCGGCCCCCGTCCCGGAGCCCCCTGCGGCGGCCGTCGACGCGATGGACGCGACCGGTGCCGACGACGCGGTGGCCCGCCTGGGCGCCGCGACGTCGGCCGTCCAGGACCGACTCGCCGCGCAGGCGGCGCAGGCCACGGGGACGGCGGCCGACGTGCTTGCCGTCACCGCCGCGATGGCGGCCGACCCCACCCTCGCCCGCGACGCCGAGCGCCGCGTCCGCGAGGGCTCGCTCACGCCCGAGCGGGCGGTGTGGGACGCCGCGAACGCGCTCGCCGCGCAGCTCGAGCCGCTGGGCCCGCCGCTGAGCGAGCGCGCCCGCGACGTACGCGACGTGCGCGACCGCATCGTCGCCGAGCTCACCGGGGTGCGGCCGCCGGGCGTCCCCGCGCCGGGGCACCCGTTCGTGCTCGTCGCCGAGGACCTGGCGCCCGCCGACACGGCCACCCTCGACCCGGAGGCGGTCGTCGCGATCGTCACCAGCGCGGGCGGCCCCACCTCGCACACCGCGATCCTGGCGCGGGCGCTCGGCATCCCCGCCGTCGTGGCCGTCCGGGGCGCCGAGGACCTCGCCGACGGCGAGACCGTCGTCGTCGACGGCGGCGCGGGCACCGTGCTGCGCGACCCGTCGGACGCCGAGGTCGAGGCCGCGCGGAACGCGGTGCGCGTCGAGCGCGAGTTCGACGGCCACGGCCGCACCGCCGACGGGCACCGGGTGGAGCTGCTTGCCAACGTGGCCGACCCGGAGGCCGCGCAGGCCGCCGTCGCCGCCCACGCCGAGGGCGTGGGCCTGTTCCGCACCGAGTTCTGCTTCCTCGGGCGCGACGTCGAGCCGACGGTCGAGGAGCAGGTCGCGGCCTACCGCGGCGTCCTGTCCGCCTTCGCCGGCCGCAAGGTCGTGGTCCGCACCCTCGACGCCGGGGCGGACAAGCCGCTGCCCTTCGTGACCGCCGACGACGAGCCGAACCCGGCGCTCGGCGTCCGCGGGCTGCGCACCGCCGTCGCCCACCCCGAGGTGCTCGACCGGCAGCTGCAGGCGATCGCCGCGGCGGCCGAGGCCGAGTCCGCGGACGTGTGGGTCATGGCGCCCATGGTGGCCACGACCGACGAGGCGCGGTCGTTCGTCGCCGCGTGCGCGGCGCACGGGCTGCAGCGGGCCGGCGCGATGGTCGAGGTCCCGGCGGCGGCGCTGCGCTCGCGCTGGGTGTTCGAGCACGCCACGTTCGGCAGCATCGGCACCAACGACCTCACGCAGTACGCGATGGCCGCCGACCGCATGCTCGGCGACCTCGCCACGCTGTCCACGTCGTGGCAGCCCGCGGTGCTCGAGCTGGTGCGCGCCACCTGCGAGGGCGCGCACGCGCACGGCCGCCCGGTGGGCGTGTGCGGAGAGGCGGCGGCCGACGCCGTGCTGGCCCCCGTGCTCGTGGGCCTGGGCGTGAAGTCCCTGTCGATGACGCCGCGGGCGCTGGCCGACGTCGCGGCCGTGCTGGCCGAGGTGTCGTTCGCGCGGTGCCGCGACGTCGCCCGCGTGGCGCTGGAGCAGCCCGACGCCGACGCCGCGCGCGCCGCCGTCCGGCGCGAGCTCGCCGACGTCCTGGAGGCCCTCGGCCTCTGAGCGACCCCCAAGGTTGTTGTGAGCGGGCGTTTGGCCC
>NZ_JBHWYY010000131.1:0-5054 GCF_042728595.1 Isoptericola sp. NPDC060185
GTCTCGGCGGGCCCCACCGGCGTCTCGTGGGGGACGGGTGCGTCAGGCCGCGGCGGGCGTCGGCTCCCCGGTCGTGCGCACCGGCCGCGGGTACTCCTCGACGACGGCGCCGGGGACGTCCTCGGCGGGCGCCCCCGCGGGGACGGCGGCCGGAACGTCGGCGGCGTCGACGGTGGCTCCGACAGCGGCCGCGGCGGGGACGGGTTCCTCGGCGGGCTGCTCGTCACGCAGCGGCAGCCCCAGGGTCACGGTGGCCGGGCGTGGGACGCGCGGCGGCGGGACGGTCAGCGCCACCAGGGCGGCGCCCCCGAGCCCGAGCAACAGAGCGGCCCACGCCACCCACGTCCAGCCCAGCGCCGCAGACGCGCCCAGCAGGGCCCCGTCCGCGATCCCTACGACGAGCCCGACGACGAGCACCCGTCTCATGCCTACCTCCCACGGTCCGCCTCATCCGTGCCTCTCCCAGGAGACGACAGGTAGGGCGCTCGTGCATCCGCAGGGCGGATCGTGGAGGTCACAGGTGCGTCACGGTCACCGTCCAGGCGGGTGCGGCCAGTCGAGCGCGGGCGCCGGCACGGGCACCGGGTGCGGCGGGTCGTCGTGCCCCAGCAGCAGGGGCGACGGCGTCGCGTCGAGCGCCGAGCGCAGCTGGTGGTGCATCTCGCCGGTGAGCCGCAGCGCGAGCTCGAACCGGACGGGCG
Source organism: Isoptericola sp. NPDC060185 (assembly GCF_042728595.1). NCBI lineage: Bacteria > Bacillati > Actinomycetota > Actinomycetes > Micrococcales > Promicromonosporaceae > Isoptericola > Isoptericola sp. NPDC060185. The sequence continues at coordinate 702 of NZ_JBHWYY010000131.1, forward strand.
CCACGTGGTCGACGTGCAGCCGCCCACCGATGGCGGGGTGCGGCGAGAACGCGAGCACCTCGTCCGGGCGCGGGAGCGTGCCGGCGTCGAGGACCTCCCGGCAGAGGTCCTCCAGGAGGAGGTCTGCGCGCCCGTCGGGAGAGTCCAGCTCGGTGTACATCTCGACCGCGGTGGACCACCGGAGCTCGAGCGACCCCTCGATGGTGTCGAGGAACCACCACCCCTCCAGGGACTCGAGGAAGACGTCGCCGAAGACAGTCGTGAAGCGGGGCGTCTTGCCGTGGACCCCCAGCCACGACCAGGACGCCAGCCCGTACGCGAAAGCGCCCGGGGCAAAGGTTCTGAGCAGTTCCACGAGCGCATCAAACCACCTTGTGGTAAAAGACAAAACCCTTGGCCGTCCGGGCGGAGGTCGTGGCCTGGCTCACGGAGAAGCGTCACCTGATCGTGACCTGGGTCAAGGATGCGGGCAGGATAGTCAAGAAGAGGTCATCGCCGCAGGTCCCGGGTCGTGCGGCGGCGGGCGGAGGAACTCGCACTCCCCGCCGGCCGTTGTCCCGGGTGCCGCTCCGCGACCTCGGGAGCACGCAGAACTTCAGCCCCTCACCCGGAGGTGACCCATGGAGACGCCGGCCGACAGCCGCCGGGTCGACGCCCGCAGCGTCGCGATCACGGGCCTGGCGACCCTGGCCTGGTATGCCGTCCCGGACGTCGTCGGGCCGCGGTGGGCCCGCGCGCTGACCAAGGTCGCCGTGCTCGGCGGCGGCGTCGCCCTCGTCACCGTCGCGACGCAGGAGGGCCGGTCCGCGCTCGACGGCCTACGGGAGGTGCGCGACGAGCTGCGCGACCTGGGCGCAGCCGCCGCGGACGCGGTCGACGGCGACGGTCTCCAGGACGGCGCGGTCGGCGCCGACGGTGCGGGCGGCCCCGGCGCCGCGGCCGGCCGGGACGACAACGTGCTGCTCGGCGAGGCCGGCCTCGACGGCGCGGACCCCCTGCCGGACCCGGTCGTCGTGGGCGTCGCGGCGGGTGCCGCCGTGGTCGTCGCCGTCGTCGTGGCGGTGGCGGGGGAGAAGTGGGCCTACCGGCGCGGCGAGCGCTGGCGTGCGCGCGGGCTCCGTCTCCCGCACACGCGGGTGGGGCTGCTCCTCGGGGCCGCCGCGGCGGCGGCGACCGCCCTCGACCCCTCGGCGGCGCGGTCGCGGCCCGAGGGCGGCTGAGGGTCAGTCGTCGAAGACGTCCCAGCAGATCGCGCTGCGCGCCCGCTGGTCGTCGAGGACGAGGTCGAGCAGCTCGGCGGGCACCTGCTTCCGCTGCCAGTCGCGCTCCGCGAGGCGCGCGGCCTCCGCGCCGCCGGCGGGGGCCGCGGCGCTCGCGGCCCGGATCGCGTAGGCGGCGGCGCCCAGGTCGTGCGCGGCGACGTGCGCGACGGCGACCGCCTGCCCCGCCGCGAGGGCGGCGAACCGGGCCGGGTCGGGGCGCCCCTTGCCGGCGGCGTTCGCGACGAAGGCGGTGCGGTGCGCCTCGCGCATCGGCACCTCGCCGCGGATCCAGCCGCGCGCCACGTCGAGCGCCTCGCGCGGGCGCGGGTCGTCGGGCGCCTCCCGCTCGAAGAGCGGCAGCACGTGGTCGGCGCAGGCCACGGCCCACGCGGCCAGCATCCGGTGGTGGTCGTCGGTGAGGGTCCCGCCCCGGCGCACGGTGATCAGCCGGGGGTCGCGGACGGTGGGCAGGATCGGCACGGGCCCATCCTGCCGGGCCGCCCGTCCGGGGTCGCGGCGGACGCCGGTAGACTGGCGGCGCGCCGTGTGGCGCCCCCGCCCGGAACCGACGCCGGATACCGGCACCGCGAGGCGGTGCGGCGATCACCCGGTCCGAGCACCCGGAGCATTCCGGCCACCCGTGCTTGTACTCGTGCGACCCGAGGGAAGTTGATGACCGCCGCTGCCGACAGCGCTGAAGCCGTGTCCGCCCCCCGTCCCCAGCTGGACACCGTCGAGAACGCCGCCTCCACGCCCGACGAGGCGCAGCCGTTCGCGGAGCTCGGGCTCAAGCCGGACGAGTACCAGCGCATCCGCGACCTGCTCGGCCGCCGCCCCACGGCCGCCGAGCTCGCGATGTACTCCGTGATGTGGTCCGAGCACTGCTCGTACAAGTCGTCCAAGGTGCACCTGAAGAAGTTCGGTGACCGCGTCACCGACGAGATGAAGGAGCACCTGCTCGTCGGCATCGGCGAGAACGCGGGCGTCGTCGACGTCGGCGACGGCTGGGCGGTCACCTTCAAGGTCGAGTCGCACAACCACCCGTCGTTCGTCGAGCCGTACCAGGGCGCCGCGACCGGCGTCGGAGGCATCGTCCGCGACATCATCTCGATGGGCGCGCGCCCCGTGGCCGTGATGGACCAGCTGCGCTTCGGCGCCGTCGACCACCCGGACACCGCCCGCGTCGTGCACGGCGTCGTGTCCGGCGTCGGCGGCTACGGCAACAGCCTCGGCCTGCCCAACATCGGCGGCGAGCTCGTCTTCGACGGCTCCTACCAGGGCAACCCGCTCGTCAACGCGCTGTGCCTCGGCGTGCTGCGCCACGAGGATATCCACCTGGCCAACGCCTCGGGCGTGGGCAACAAGGTGGTGCTCTTCGGTGCGCGCACCGGCGGCGACGGCATCGGCGGCGCCTCCATCCTCGCGTCGGAGACCTTCGAGGACGGCGTGCCGGCCAAGCGTCCGAGCGTCCAGGTGGGCGACCCCTTCATGGAGAAGGTGCTCATCGAGTGCTGCCTGGAGCTCTACGCGGCGCAGGTCGTCGAGGGCATCCAGGACCTCGGCGCCGCGGGCATCTCCTGCGCGACGAGCGAGCTGGCCTCGAACGGCGACGGCGGCATGCACGTCTGGCTCGACGACGTGCTGCTGCGCGACCCCACGCTCAACGCCGGCGAGATCCTCATGTCGGAGTCGCAGGAGCGCATGATGGCGGTGGTCACGCCGGAGAAGCTCGAGCAGTTCCTCGCGATCACCGGCAAGTGGGACGTCGAGACCGCCGTCATCGGCGAGGTCAACGACTCCGGCCGCCTCACCATCGACCACCACGGCCAGCGGATCGTGGACGTCGACCCGCGGACCGTCGCTCACGAGGGCCCGGTCTACGAGCGGCCCTACGCCCGACCGGCCTGGCAGGACGGCCTCCAGGCCGACACCACGGTGGCCGCGGGCCTCGCCCGTCCGACGTCGGCCGACGACCTGCGCGCCACCGCGCTGCGCCTGCTCGCCTCGCCGAACCTCGCCTCGAAGGCGTGGGTGACGAACCAGTACGACCGCTTCGTCCAGGGCAACACCGCGCTCGCCCAGCCCGACGACGGCGGCGTGGTCCGCGTCGACGAGGCCACCGGCCGCGGCGTCGCGCTCGCGACCGACGCGAACGGCCGCTACGGCAAGCTCGACCCCCGCACGGGCGCCCAGCTCGCCCTCGCGGAGGCGTACCGCAACGTCGCGACGGCCGGAGCCACGCCGCTCGCCGTGACGGACTGCCTCAACTTCGGCTCGCCGGAGCACCCGGACTCGATGTGGCAGCTCGTCGAGGCGATCGAGGGCCTCGCGGACGCGTGCCAGGAGCTGGGCGTCCCGGTCACCGGCGGCAACGTCTCGCTCTACAACGGCACCGGCGAGCCCGGGCAGATCGACTCGTCGATCCACCCGACGCCCGTCGTCGGCGTCCTCGGCGTGATCGACGACGTGCGCACCGCGGTGCCGTCCGGCTGGCGCGCCGAGGGCCTGTCGATCTTGCTGCTGGGCCGCACGGCCGACGAGCTCGACGGGTCCGCGTGGGCCGACGTCGAGCACGGGCACCTCGGCGGCCTGCCGCCGCGCGTGGACCTCGGTGCCGAGCGCGCTCTCGCCTCGGTGCTGGTCGAGGCCCGCGAGCAGGGCCTCGTCGCCGCCGCGCACGACCTGTCCGAGGGCGGCCTCGCCCAGGGCCTGATCGAGGCCTCGCTGCGCTATGGCGTCGGCGCGGACGTCGCGCTCGACGGCGTCACCGGCCGCGACGGCGTGACGCCGTTCGCCGCGCTGTTCAGCGAGTCCACCGCGCGCGCCCTGGTGGCCGTGGACCCGGAGCACGAGTCCGAGCTCGTCGCGGTGGCCGAGGCCGCCGGCGTCCCCGTCCTGCGGCTCGGCCGCACCGGCGGCGAGGCGCTGGTCGTGGCCGGCGGCTTCGACGGCGAGACCTTCACGGTGCCGCTGGACGAGGCCCGCGAGGCCCACGAGGGCACGCTGCCGCGCATCTTCGGCTGAGCCCGGCCCCGCAAGAACGCTGTGAGCGGGCGTTTGGCCCTGTTTCGGAGGCGAAACAGGGCCAAAC
>NZ_JBHWYY010000132.1:0-5027 GCF_042728595.1 Isoptericola sp. NPDC060185
CCCCATTTTTAAATCCCCCCCCCCCCCCCTCTATCACCACTTGCACATCCGCCGCCCGCTTCTTTTTTTTATAACCCCCCCCGCCCCACCGCACCCCCCCCTCCCGCGGCGCGCGGGCCCCGCCGGTCATCGTCGTGCCCCGCGCTCCGTCGTCTCCGGACCGGGTGACCGGCCTCCCGCGCGGCAACTGGTCCGGACCAGTTGCCCTGGGGGTCGTGGGCCTCTACTGTCGTGCCCGGCGCACCGATGTTATGGATAACGGTTCCGGCATCGGGCACAACGCCGCCGACTACCGAGCTCAGAGACGAGGTCCGATGTCGTTCGAAGCCAGCCCCGAGACGCCGCAGCCGCCGCTCCCGTCGTCGCCCCCACCCGCCGCCCGGCAGGTCCGCCCGCCCGGTTCCCGCACCTCGCGGCGTGCCGGCACCGCCGTCGCCGCCGCGGCGCTCCTCGCCACCGTCGCCGGAGGCCTCGCCGCACCCGGCGCGGTGGCCGAGCCGGCCGCCGGCTCCGCCACGGGGTCCACGGCCGACGCCGGACCGGCCGACGCCGTGTTCCCCACCCCGCAGGAGGCGACCGCCAACGGCGACGAGTTCCCCCTCGCGGGCAGGGTCACCCTCGTCGTCGGTGAGGACACCGACGAGTCCGCCGTCGCCGCGACCCGGCGGGTGCTCGCCGACGCGGGCGCGAAGGTGGCTGTCACCGTCGCGGACCGCGCCGACGCCCCGGTCACGGGCAAGCGCGTCTACCTCGGCGCGGCGGGCGACAACCCCGCCGTCGCGGGGGTGCTCCAGCGGATCGGCGTCGACGGCGCGCAGGACCTGCCCGCCGACGGCTACGTCCTCGCGACCGGCCGCGACGCAGGCCCCGTGCTCGTCCTCGACGGGCACGACGACACCGGCGCGTTCTACGCCGCCCAGACCCTGCGCCAGCTGGTGCAGGCGGACGGCGAGGTCGCCGGTGTCCAGGTGCGCGACTGGCCGCTGATGGAGATCCGCGGCGCGATCGAGGGCTTCTACGGGATCCCGTGGTCGCACCAGGCGCGCCTCGACCAGCTCGCCTTCTACGGCAAGCACAAGATGAACACCTACGTCTACACGCCGAAGGACGACCGCAAGCTGCGCTACGAGTGGCGCGACCTGTACGAGGGCACCGAGCTCGACCAGCTCCGCGAGCTCGTGGAGACCGCCAACCGCAACCACGTGAAGTTCACGTTCGCGCTCTCGCCCGGCAACGACGTCTGCTACTCGTCGCAGGAGGACTTCGACGCCACGGTGCGCAAGTTCGACCAGCTGCGCGACCTGGGCGTGACGAGCTTCTACGTGGCGCTCGACGACATCCCGCTCGAGCTGCACTGCGACGCCGACAAGGAGAGGTTCACGGCGGGGAGCTGGGGCTGGCTCGCGGACGCGCAGACGTACTACCTCAACCGGATCCAGCGCGAGTACGTGGTCCCGAACGGCCTCGAGCCGCTGCAGACCGTGCCCACCAACTACGCCGGCAGCGGGGAGGACCCGTACAAGAGCCGGTTCGGCGACGGCCTCGACGACGACGTCCGCGTCCAGTGGACCGGCGAGGGCGTGTTCTCCCCGACCGTCACGACCGCGTCCGTGCAGAAGGCGGTGCGCAGCTACCGCACCGACCACCTCTACATCTGGGACAACTTCCCCGTGAACGACGGCCGGCGGAACCGGCTGTTCCTCAACCCGCTCACCGGAAGGGACCCGGAGCTGTACCGGTACATCGACGGCTTCACGTCCAACCCCATGATCGAGCCGTACGCGTCGATGCCGTCCCTCGCGGACTACGGCGACTACACGTGGAACCCGCCCGCCTACGACGCCGACGCGTCGCACGCGAACGCCCTCGACGAGCTCGCCGGGGCCGACCCGGCGGTCCGCGACGCGCTCGGCCTGTTCGTCGACCTCAACCAGCACTGGCCGTACCGGTCCGGCAGCCCGAAGGCGCCCGGCCTCTCGGCCGACGTCGACGCGTTCTGGGCCGCCTACGACGCGGGCGACGACGCGGGCCGCTCCGCGCTGCTCGACAGGCTCGCCGCGATCGAGGAGCTCCCGTCCGCCCTCGCGCCGATGGCGGAGCCCGGCTTCGTCGCCGACTCCACGCCGTGGATCGACGCCGCGTCGCAGTGGGCGTCCGCGCTCCTCGCGGAGGCCGACATGCTCGCGGCGCTCGAGGACGACGACGTCGCGACGGCGTCCACGCGGGCGGCCGCGGCGCGCGAGCAGCTCGCCCTCGCCGGCCGGGCCACGGTCGACGACCAGGGCTCCGACGGCGTGTACCGGGAGGACCAGATCGTGCCGAGCGTCGGCGACGGCCGGTTCGAGGAGTTCTCGGCGAAGGCGTTCCGGATCTTCTGCGCCGCCGCGCCGGACGACGCGTCGTGCCCCGTCCCGACGCTGCCCGGCACGGTCAGCACGTCGCTGCCGCAGTACTCCACCTACACCCCGGCGAACATGGTCGACGGCGACGACGCGACCCTGTTCTGGTCGTCGCGGGCCGCCCGGGCGGGCGACGAGATCCGGTACGACCTCGACGAGCCGGCAGCCGTGAAGTACGTCGCCGTGCACATGGCGGACAACGACACGGCCCCCGGCGACATGATCCAGCACGGGCGGATCGAGGTGTCCGCCGACGGCTCGACCTGGACCACGGTGGGCACCTTCGACAACACCCCGCTCGCGGAGGTGGTGCTCGACGAGCCCGTCGAGGCGAGCCACGTGCGGGTCGTCGCGACCGCCGCGAACGCGAGCTCGTGGGTCAAGGTGCGCGAGCTGGTGGTGGCCGAGCGCACGCCGTGACCACCGCGTCGGCGCGCACGCCGTGAGCCCGCGGCCCCGTCCCGGCGAGCTGCCAGGACGGGGCCGTAGGCTGTGCGGACGATGGAGGCGCTCGTGGACGTGACCGTGCTGGTCCCCACCTACAACGAGGGACCGAACGTCGCGGAGCTGGTGCGTCGGCTGACCGCGGCGCTCGGCGACGGCGCCGTGCCCGGGGGCGTCGAGATCCTCTTCGTGGACGACTCCACCGACGACACCCCCGCCGAGATCGAGCGGGTGGCCGCGACGGCGGGCCTGCCCGTGCGGATGATCCACCGCGCCGCGCCCGACGGCGGGCTGTCCGGCGCCGTCGTCGCCGGCCTCCACGCCGCCGCAGGGGAGCGCGTGGTCGTCATGGACGGCGACCTGCAGCACCCGCCCGAGATGGTCCCCGTGCTCCTCGCCACCGCGCGCGACACCGGCGCGGACGTCGTCGTCGCCTCCCGCTACACCGGCAAGGGCGACGCCGGCGGGCTCGACGGCCGCTACCGGCGCTGGGTGTCCAAGGCGTCCGGCCTGCTGGCCCGGTCGATGTTCCCCGTGAAGCTGCGCGACGTCTCCGACCCCATGACCGGCTTCTTCGTGGTGCGCCAGGGCGCCGTCGACCTGTCCGCGCTGCAGCCGCGCGGGTTCAAGATCCTGCTGGAGATCCTCGCCCGGCAGCGCCTGGTCGTGGTCGAGGAGCCGTTCGTCTTCGGGGAGCGGTTCGCCGGCCGGTCCAAGGCCACCATCGCCAACGGGCTGCGGTACGTGCAGCAGCTCACCCTGCTGCGGTTCGGGCGGCTGTCGCCGTTCGCGCTGATCGGCGCCGCCGGCGCCGTCCTCAACCTGGCGATCCTCGCCGCGCTGCAGGTGGTCGGCATGCACTACCTGCCGGCCGTGATCGTGGCCAACGGCGTGACGATCGTCATCAACTTCCTGCTGCAGGAGCGGTTCGTCTTCGCCGACCTGCGTGACGGTGCCCACGGTTTCTGGGGCCGGTTCGTGCGGTCGTTCGCCTTCAACGGCACCGAGGCCGTGGTCCGCACCCTGCTGCTGTGGTGGATCGTGGAGCGCGCCGTCCCGCACCCCGAGGTGGTGCAGGCCGTGCTCATCCTGGTCGCCTTCGTCGTGCGGTTCGTCTTCCAGGCGCAGGTGGTCTACCGCCCGCGCGGCGCCGCCGGGTCGCGCGGGCGCTCGCGCGACCGCTCGGGGGAGCGCGCCCGCCACTGAGGCGGGCTATACTCGTCCGGTTGCCTCGGCGAGGGACGTCTGACGGGCGCCGGTCACGCAGGTTCGGTCGAGCTGGTTCAGCCGGTACGACGACTGCGACGCTGCCGCCACCCGCAGAGCAGGATCCGTCGGATTTCCGTGATCGACTGGGCGGCTGTCGGTGCACCACTCTCGCTGGTGCCCCCACGGCGCGCTCTCGATCGCGTCCGTCACGTGTCCCACGCCGACGCAACCGCCGTTCGCGGGGACCACCCCTCGTGGACAGCCGACGGCTCCCTCTGGCCGTCGGCACGCACAGACCTCCAGGAGTGATCCACGTGTCCGACATCAAGCTCGCCGCCGAGGCCCGCACCGAGTTCGGCAAGGGCGCCGCCCGCCGCATCCGTCGCGAGAACAAGATCCCCGCCGTCCTGTACGGGCACGGCACGGACCCGCTGCACATCACGCTCCCGGGTCACGAGACGATGCTCGCCGTGCGTCACTCGAACGCCCTGTTCACCATCGAGCTCGACTCCACCTCCGAGATGGCCGTCGTCAAGGACATCCAGCGCGACGCCGTCCGCGGCACCATCGAGCACATCGACCTGCTGCTCGTGAAGCGCGGCGAGAAGATCGCCGTCGAGGTCACCGTGAACGTCGTGGGCGAGTCGGCCCCCGGCACCATCCACTTCGTCGAGGCGCAGACCCTGTCGGTCGAGGCGCTCGCCACCAACCTGCCCGAGTCGGTCGACGTCTCGATCGAGGGCCTCGAGGCCGGCCAGCACGTCACCGCCGGCGAGGTCGAGCTGCCCGAGGGCGCCATCCTGCTGACCGACCCCGAGGCCGCCGTCGTGCAGATCGCCGAGCCGCGCGGCGAGGTCGCCGCCGAGGACGAGGAGGCGGAGGAGGGCGCCGCCGAGGAGTCCGCCGAGGCCGCCGAGTCGACCGAGGGCTGACACCTTCATCGCTGTGAGCGGGCGTTTGGCCCACTTCCGCACG
>NZ_JBHWYY010000133.1:0-4968 GCF_042728595.1 Isoptericola sp. NPDC060185
CCCTCGAGAGGGGGTGGGAGAGTAGGACGCCGCCGGACACCCATTCACGAAAGGCCCACCCCCGCACCGGGGTGGGCCTTTCGCATACCCCCACAAGAACACGCCACCCACCCGGTGACGCAACCGCTCAAGCGCCTGCCACGCGGAGACGTACCCCTCCCCACCGCGCCGTCACGTGCACCACCACCGGCCCGACACCCGCACACACCCGCCGGGCCGCGAGCCGGGCGCGCGCAGCTCGGGCCCGGCGAGAACGCGGCCCGGCGAGAGGGGGACCACGTCGAAAACTGACCCGCGTCGGCAGGGGGACCGCGTCGCCAACGGGACTACGTCGACGGCGGGACCACCGGAAGCGGGACGGCGGAGGCCGCCGGCACTGACGGCGGCCGTACAGGCTCGGGCCCTGCGCTCGAGCGCACCCAAGCTGCCGGCCAGGCTGAAATGCATGTTCTGGTCGGCTATGCCGCGCCCAACCACCTGTTCGGCATGCGCGCCCGCGCAGCGCTGGGCGGGCACGAAGGTGTTCGCGCGCGGCGCTCGACGGGACCACCTGACGGCGCTGTCATCCGGGAGTCCGCGGGCCCGCTAGGCTCGTCCGGTGACCGGATCTCCACTTCTTCCTGCCAGCGGTCCCGACGCGTCATGGCGGGCCGCCCACTTCCTCAGCCTGTTGGACTTCGCGCGCCCGTCTCTCGGCGCGGAGGGCACGGGAGGGTGGCTCGACGACGACGGTGCCGTCGACTCGACCCAGCCCGCGCACCTGTGGATCACGTGTCGGATGACGCACACCTTCGGTCTGGGGCACCTGCTCGGGGTCGAGGGCGCGGACTCCCTGCTCCGGCGTGGCCTGGACGGGGTCTCGGTGTCCCTGGCGGACGCCGAGCACGGCGGCTGGCTCGCCTCGCGGGGCCCGGGCGCCGGTGAGGTGAACGGGCTCAAGCAGGCCTACGGTCACGCGTTCGTCGTCCTCGCAGGCTCCACCGGCGTCGTGGCCGGGGCTCCCGGGGCGGAGGCGCTGCTGGAGTCGGCGCTGGGCGTGCTCGACGAGCGCTTCTGGGAGGCGGAGCACCAGCTGCACCTGGACGAGCGGTCGCGCGACTGGTCCGTCATCGACCCGTACCGCGGGGTCAACGCGAACATGCACGGCGTCGAGGCTCTGCTCGCGGCGCACGACGCCACGGGTGAGCGGCGCTGGCTCGAACGCGCCGCGGCGATCGCGGACCGCGTGATCTCCTGGGCCGGTGGCAACGACTGGCGGATCCCCGAGCACTTCGACTCGGCGTGGGCGCCGCAGCTCGAGTACAACGCGGACCGCCCCCACGACCCGTTCAAGCCCTACGGGGCCACGCCGGGTCACGGCCTCGAGTGGGCGCGGCTGCTGTTGCAGGTCGACGTCGCCGGCGGCACCGCAGGGCAGCGCACGGAGGCGGCCAGGAAGCTGTTCGACCGCGCCGTCGAGGACGGTTGGGACGGCCCGCGGGGCGGGTTCGTCTACACGACGGACTGGTCGGGCACGCCGGTGGAGGCGCGCCGCTTCCACTGGGTGGCTGCCGAGGCGGCCGCCGCGGCGGACGTCCTGCACCGCGCGACGGGCGAGGAACGGTACGCAGAGCTGGCCGGCGGATGGTGGCGCTGGATCGACGACCACCTGGTGGACCACGAGCGCGGCTCCTGGTTCCACGAGCTCGACACCGACAACGTGCCCTCCGGGCGCACCTGGGTGGGGAAGCCCGACGTCTACCACGCGGCGCAGGCCGTCATCCTGCCGGACCTCCCGCTCACGGGCTCCTTCGCAGCCTCGGCCCGTGCCGCCGGGCGCATCCTGGAGGGCGCGCGGCTCGCGGCCCCGGCGGGGACGCCGGAGCGATGAGGATCTCGGCGAAGGCGGACTACGCCGTCCGCGCGGCCGCCGAGCTGGCCGCCGCGGCGGACAGCGGCCCGGTGCCCGCCGAGTCGCTCGCCCGCGCCCAGGGGGTGCCGCACCGGTTCCTGGAGGCGATCCTCAGCGACCTCCGGCGCGAGGGGATCGTCGCGAGCCGGCGCGGCGCCGGCGGCGGGTACGTCCTCGCGCGTCCCGCCGACCGGGTCACCGTCGCGGACGTCGTGCGCGCCGTGGACGGTCCGCTGGTCTTCGTGCGCGACGCCCGCCCGTCGGACCTCGAGTACACCGGCGCGGCGGCGTCGCTGCTGCACGTGTGGGTCGCGCTCCGCGTCAACGTACGGGCCGTGCTCGAGCAGGTGAGCCTCGCCGACCTCGCCGCCGGGAACGTCCCCGACGCGGTCCGGCGGCTCACCGACGACGAGGCGGCCTGGCACAGCCCGTGACGGCCCTCGTCGCCTGACGGGCGCACGGCACGACGCGGCGTGGCGCGGCCCCTGAGGGCCTTCGTCGCTTCACGGCGCTCGGCTCGGCTCGGCTCGGCACGGTACGGCACGACGCGGCGTGGCACGGTCCGTGACGGCCTTCGTCGCTTCACGGCGCACGGTACGGCTCGGTACGGCTCGGTACGGCTCGGCCCGCGACGGCATCTCGTCGCCGGCGGGCGCAGGGTACGGCTTGGTACGTCTCCCGTCCGCGATCGCCGTCGTCTCAGCATGCGACCCGTCGGCGGATACCATTGAATCCGATAGGACCGATCGGGTAACTTCGGTCTGTCGCGGCAGACCGGCTGCCGCCTCGACGGAGGGAACACCCCGTGCGGACTCTCGTCCTCCTCGCCCTCGTGGGCCTCAGTGCGCAGCTCGTCGACGGCAGCCTGGGGATGGCCTACGGCGTGACCTCGACGACGTTGCTGCTGGCGATCGGCACCAACCCCGCGGCGGCGTCCGCGACCGTCCACCTGGCGGAGGTCGGCACGACGCTCGCGTCGGGCGTCTCTCACTGGAAGTTCGGGAACGTGGACTGGAAGGTCGTCACCAAGATCGGCATCCCCGGTGCCGTGGGCGCCTTCGCCGGCGCGACGTTCCTCTCGTGGCTCTCCACCGAGATCGCCAAGCCGCTGATGTCCATCCTGCTGCTCGGCCTCGGCCTCTACGTGCTGCTGCGGTTCACGCTGCGCGGCCTCCGCACCGACCGCCTGGGGCAGCCGCTCCGCAAGCGCTTCCTCACGCCGCTCGGCCTCGTGGCGGGCTTCATGGACGCCACGGGCGGCGGCGGCTGGGGCCCGGTCGGCACCCCGGCCATCCTGGCGAGCGGCCGGATGGAGCCGCGCAAGGTGATCGGCTCGATCGACACGAGCGAGTTCTTCGTGGCCGTGGCCGCGAGCCTCGGCTTCCTGTTCGGCCTCGGGACCGCGGGCATCAACCCGTCCTGGGCGCTGGCGCTGCTGATCGGCGGCCTCATCGCCGCGCCGATCGCGGCGTGGCTCGTGCGCCTCGTCCCCCCGCGGGTCCTCGGCTCCGCCGTCGGCGGCATCATCGTGCTCACCAACGTGCGCACCCTGCTGAGCCTCGACGAGTTCCCCGTCGCCCCGGGCGTGCGCTCGCTCGTCCTGGGGATCATCGCGGTGGGCTGGGCTGTCGCCGTCGCCTACGCGTTCCGCCAGCACCGCAAGGCCCTCGTGGAGGAGAAGACCGAGGGCGACGTTCCCGCCGCGGCGGCTCCCGCGCCGACGCCCGCCGCCTGACACCGCTCGACCCGGCGGGCCGACGCTCCGCGGCGGCCGGTCCACGACGTCGACCGTGCACGACGTCGACCCGCACGACGTCGACCCGCACGACGTCGACCCGCACGACGTCGACCCGCACGACGTCGGCCCCGCACCGCCGCCCCCACCTCCGGGGCCGCGACGGCGGGGCCGTCGTCACGGGGGAAGGGGACGCCCCCGCGATTCCACCCGCGGAGCCGAGACGCGAGGGGTGGCGCCGTCGCGCCGTCCCGGTACCGTGTGAAGCCAGGAGATCTGCCTGCCAGACCCCGCTGCACGGCACTGGGAGGTGAGCCATGTCGATGCCCAGCACGTCGAACGACCATCAGCGACGCGAGCTCGTCGCGCTCGCGGAGCTGCTCGGCGCGGGGAGCCAGCTGCTCGTGGGCCAGTACCGCGTCGAGGTCGCCACGGGGTCGTGGTGGTGGTCGGACGAGGTCTACCGGATCTTCGGGCGCGAGCCCGGTGCCATCGAGCCCGGCCCGGAGGTGCTGCGCGCCCACCTGCACCCCGACGACCGCGAGCGGCTCTCCCGCACCGCGACGGTGGCGCTCGCGACCGGGCGCCCCTTCGCCGGCGGGCACCGCGTCGTCGACGACCACGGGCGCACGCATTCGGTGGTGGTGACCGGGCAGGCCCGGCACGGCGCCGACGGCACGTCGTCGCAGCTGGTCGGCTACGTCATCGACACCAGCCCGGTGGTACGCGACGCGCTGGAGCGCGAGGCCCACCGCGCCGTCTCGCGCGCGTTCGTCGCCGCCGCGGCGGCGGAGCAGGCCAAGGGCGCGATCATGGCGGTGTGCGGCGTGGACGAGTCGGTCGCCACGGAGGTGCTGTCGGACGTCGGCGCGCAGGTGGGCGTCTCCGCCCAGTCCGCGGGGGAGCAGGTCATGAAGGAGCTCGCACGGCCGGTCGGCGAGCGCGACACCGCGCTCACCGCCGCCGAGGTCGTCCGGGCGGCGCCGCCCGCGAAGGACGCCGCCGACCGGCTGAGCCGCGCGCTCGCCGGCGTAGGGCCGGTGGACCGGCCGCACGGGCACGACGCGCAGCTCGCCCGACGCCGCCCTCGCGCGAGCCGCTGACGCCGCGCGAGCCGCTGACGCCGTCGCGGCCCCGGGCGCGCCGGGCACTCGAGGGCTCGGACCCGCCCTGACCCGGACAGTGGGCCGGGACACAGATGGGCCCGGACGCGCGTCGGGCCCGGGCCCCGCGCTTGGGGCCCCGGCCGCCGGCGCGCCCTATCCCCGGTAGCGCCAACGGGGGGGTTGGAACCTGGCGGGGGGTGGAGCGGGGGGCCCCGCGGCCCGCGCCCCCCCCCCCG
>NZ_JBHWYY010000134.1:0-4881 GCF_042728595.1 Isoptericola sp. NPDC060185
TCGTGGTTAAGAACCTGGGGGGTTCGGCGCCGCTGACGCGGGCAGTTTTTTTAAACTCCGCTTCCCTGCTGCCGGCGGCGGGGGGGGCGCTGTCGCCCCGCCCCGACCAGGAGCCCGACACCAGGAGCCCGACATGGCTGAGTTCTCGGTCAACGCCACCCGCTTCGACCCGTACAAGAACTTCAAGTTCCGCGTGAAGTGGGACGGGAAGTACGTGGCCGGCGTGTCGAAGGTGAGCGCCCTGAAGAAGACCACCGAGGTGGTCAAGCACCGCCACGGCGGAGACCCGTCGTCGAGCCGCAAGTCGCCCGGCCGCACCGAGTACGAGGCGATCACGCTGGAGCGAGGCGTCACGCACGACGTCGAGTTCGAGCGGTGGGCGAACTCCGTGTGGAACTACGGCGCGGGCCTCGGCGCCGAGGTGTCCCTCGCGGGGTTCCGCAAGGACCTCATCATCGAGCTGTACAACGAGGCGGGGCAGCTCGTCCTCGCCTACAAGGTGTACCGGGCGTGGGTGTCGGAGTACCAGCCGATGCCCGAGCTCGACGCCAACGCCAACGGCGTCGCGATCCAGACCATCAAGCTCGAGAACGAGGGCTGGGAGCGCGACGTCGCCGTCGCCGAGCCGTCCGAGCCGTCGTTCGTCGAGCCCTGACGGCGGGCCGGACGGTGCTCGGGCGGCCCGCGCCCACGCTCGCCCTGTGGGAGGCGCTCGCGGCCACCGCGCCGCCCGCCCGCGGGGCGGCCGTGCTGGTGGCGCGCGGGGTGGCCCCGGACCTGGACGCGGCGTGCGCGCTGCCCCTCGCCGCCGCCGCCGGTGCGGCGCTCGCGGAGCTGCGGGAGCGGGCCGGGGACGTGCTCGAGACGGTCGTCACCTGCCCGTCGTGCGGGGAGCTCCTCGACGTCCCGCTGCCGCTCGACGGCGTCGCCGTGGGTGGGGACGGTGTGGTCGGGGACGGTGTGGGAGCGGGCCGCCTGGACGGTCCGGAGGTGCCGGACGTCGAGGCCGTCGGCCCGGTCGAGGTGCGCGCCCCGACGACGGCGGACCTGCTCGCCGCCCTCGCCGCCCCCGACCCCGCGGCGGCCCTGCGGCACCGCTGCGTGCGCCGGCCCGCGGGCGCTGGTCTCGACGGCGCTGATCTCGCCGACCCGGAGCTGGCCGAGCGGGTCGCCGCCGCCGCCGAGCGGCTCGTGGGGGCGGCAGGCGTGTCGGTGCGCCTGCGCTGCCCGGGCTGCGACACGGACGTGCGCGCCGACGTCGACGTCGTGTCGCTCCTCACCGACCGTGTGGCCGAGCAGGCGCGGGCCGAGCTCGCGGACGTCGCCACCCTGGCCGCCGCGTTCGGGTGGACCGAGCCGCAGGTGCTCGACCTCAGCCCGGCGCGGCGCGCGGAGTACCTGGCCCTCGCGGAGCAGGTGCTCGTGCGGGGAGGAGGCGGGGCGCGATGAGCGACGTGTTCGACCGGATCGCGGAGCGCTCCACGCGTGCCGGGGCGGGGGAAGGATCGGTGACGCGGCTCGTCGGGCGCCGGGACGTCTGGGCCTCCGGGCCGGTGCCCGCGGGCCGCGGGGCGCCGGAGGTGCCCGCGCCGGACCGGGCGGGGGAAGGCGCGGGGGAGACGTCCACGCACGGCGGGACCGCGCAGCGAGGCACACCGGCGCCCGCCGCGACGGGAGTGGGGGCGTACGCGGGCGGCGACCCGTGGCCCGGGCGCGACGGGCCCGGGTCCTCGGTCGCGGCGGGCGGTCGGCGCTCGGACGACGTCGGCTCCGGGGCAGCGCCACGAGGCGTCGCACCGGCCCCGCCATCCGGGGGCGCCGCGCCCGGCGACGCCGGGTCCGGGTCCGTTCGCCGACCCGGCGGGCCCGCCGGCGGCGCACGGACCGACCCTCGGCGCGCGGGCCTCGGCGCCGCCGGACCGGGCGCCGCGGTCGCCGGCCGGGCAGGACGGGTCGTCGGTGGCGCGCCTGCCCACGGCGGGCCGGGCATCGACGGTGACGACGGCTGGTACGGCCGGACCGATGACTTCCGGCGAGACACCTGGAGCGGCGCCGGGCAGGACGGCGCCGGGCAGGACGACGCCGGGCAGGACGACGCCGGGCAGGACGACGTCGGGCCCGACGACGCCCGGGACGACGGGGCCACGAACGGCGCCGGGCCACGCGACGTCGTCGCGCCCGGCGCATCGTCCCCGCGTCCTGGAGGAGGGACGCCCGTCCTCCGCCTCGCGGGGTCGGGACGGGGCAGCAGGCAAGGGGACGCACGTCACGGCCGCCCGGACGCAGGCGCCCGGACTGCGGGATCGCAGCCGGACCGTACGACGACCGCGCTCGGCCCGGAGGACCTGCTGCGCACGCACGTCGCGCCCGCGCTCGCGGAGCGCGGGCTCCTCGAGCCCGGCGGCGCGGACGACCTGGCCGCGCCCGGGCTGGGCCCCGTCGAGGCGCCGCCGGGCGCCGTCGTGCACGTCCACGTGGACCGGGTCGAGGTGCATCGCCCGACCCCGGAACCGCCCCGCGCCCCGCGCGCGGTCGCCCGGGTGGACCACGCGGACTACCTCGCCCGCCAGCAGCGGAGGTGGCGATGAGCAACACCCACGCCATCGCGGCCGTCACCGCCACGCTGCGGGCCGTGCTGCAGCGGGCCGTCGACGCGGAGCCCGACCCCGTCGCGGGCCGCAAGGTCACGACGCTGCGGCCCGCGCAGCTCGCCGCGCTCGGCTCCGACGACGCGCCGGCGCGCGGCCTCAACGTCTTCCTCTACCAGGTGACGCCCAACCACGCGTGGAACCTCACCGACCTGCCGACCCGCAGCGGGGCGGGCGCCCTCGTGGCGCGCCCGCTCGCCGCGCTCGACCTCCACTACCTGGTCACCGCGTACGGCGACGAGCCCGCCCTGGAGCCGCAGCGCCTCCTCACGCGCGCCGCGCTCGCGCTGGCCGCCACGCCCGTGCTCACCAAGGACGTCGTCGAGGACGCGATCGACCTCCTGGGCGCCGAGACGGACACGGCGTTCCTGCAGCACGCCGACCTCGCCGGGCAGGCGGAGCCCGTCAAGCTCAGCCCGGCGCCCCTGTCGCTGGAGGAGCTGTCCAAGCTGTGGGGCGTGCTCGGCACCCCGTACCTGCTGTCCCAGGCGTACATGGCGACGGTCGTGCTGGTCGAGGCCGACGACCCGCCCCGCCGCGTGCTCCCGGTGCGCACGCGCCGGATCGACGTGCGCACCCTGGCCCGGGCGGAGGTCGCCGCCGTCACGACCGCCGACGGCGGGCCCGCCACCACGGGGTCGACGCTCGTCGTCGAGGGCTCTGGGCTCGCGTCCGCGCACCCGTTCGTCGTCGTGGGGCGCACGCGGCTGGCGCCCGCGCCGGGGTCGACGGCCGCGCGCGTCACGGTCGTGCTGACCGACGCCGTGCCGGCGGGCGTGCAGGCGCTGCAGGTGGTGCACGTGCGCCCCGCCGACGCGGCGACCGGCGAGCCGGAGCGCGTGGTGGGGCGGTCGAACGCCGTGCCGCTCGTCGTCGTGCCCACCGTGGGGGCGGTGACCGTGGCGGGGGGAGAGGTCCACGTCCCCGTCGCGCCGCCGCTGCGCGAGGGGCAGCGGGCGGCCGTCACGCTGGGCCGGCTCGCGGAGCCGGGCGAACCGGACCCAGATCTGCCCGGGACCGTGCAGCCCGTGGTCGCGGCCGTGCTGCCGCCCGTGCCCGCCGGCCCGCCGGTCGCGGCGCTCGACCTCCCCGACGACGACCTGGTCCCCGGCACGTGGCTGGTGCGCGTCACGGTCGACGGCGTGGAGTCGCTGCCCACCCTCGGGGCCGGCGGCACCTACGACGCCCCGGCGGTGACCGTCCCGTGACCCTCGCCCCCGGCCGTGCGGCCGCGACGGCTGACGGCGCCGGCGACACCACCCCCGGCGTCGTCGCCGACGCCGACACCGCCGCCGACGAGCGCCGCGACCTCACCGTCGCCGAGCTGACCGTGGCGCGCGCACGCCTCAGGGGGGCGGACCCGGCACCGGCGGAGCGGGCGCTCGCGGGCGTGCGCGCCCGGGCGGGCGGGCCGGCGCCGCTGGACGTGCTCCAGGACCGCCTGGGACTGTCCGCCTTCGAGCGGTCGGTGCTGCTGCTCGCCTGCGGGCCGGACCTCGTGGGCGACGTCGCGCGCGAGCTCGCCGAGCACGGCGGCGGCCCCCGGCTGACGTTCGCCACCGCGCTGGAGCGGCTCCCCGGGGCCCACTGGGACGCCCTGACCCACCGCCGCCCCCTGCGCCGCTGGCAGCTGCTGCGCCTGGCCGACCCGGACGCCGTGCTCACCAGCCCGCTCGTGCCCCCGGAGCGGGTGGTCCACCACCTGGTGGGCGTGGAGGGGCTGGACGAGCAGCTGGAGCTCGCCAGCCGTCCGCTGGACGTCCCGGCCCGGCTGGGCGAGACCTTCGCCGCGCTCGTCGGCGACGTCGTGGGCCGGTGGACCGAGGGAGCACCCGTCGTGATGCGCGGGCCCCAGCCCCGCACCACGCGCGCCCTGGCCGCGGCCGCCTGCGCCGCGGCGGGCCTGTGGCCGCGCCTCCTCGGTGCGGACGCCGTCGACCCCGGCCCTGCCGGGCCGGCGACCACCCTGCAGCGCCTCGTCCGCGAGACCGTGCTGGCGCGCGTGGCGTGGGTGCTCGACGTCGACGAGGCGGCCCCGCGGGCCGTCGCCGAGCTCGGCCGGGCCCTCGCCGGGACGGAGGCGCCGATCCTGCTCGTGGCCTCGACCCGACCGGGTGGCGCGGCCCTCGACGCGCTCGGCCTCCCCGTCGTCGAGGTGCCGCGCCTCGGCGCGGGCGAGCGCCGGGCCGCCCTCGCCGGGGCGCTCGCCGACGCGGGGGCGGCCGCGCCGGAC
>NZ_JBHWYY010000135.1:0-4475 GCF_042728595.1 Isoptericola sp. NPDC060185
GGGGACAGGAGGCGCACGGCGGCCCAGCCGGTCGCAGGACACGTCCTGCGACCGGGCCACGACAGGTGCGGATCAGGCCCCGCCGACCTGCTCGATGACGGCGTCCGCGACCTCGCGCATGGTGAGGCGGCGGTCCATCGACGTCTTCTGGATCCAGCGGAAGGACTCCGGCTCGCTCAGACCCATCTTGGTCATCAGCAGGCCCTTGGCGCGGTCCACGCGCTTGCGGGTCTCGAAGCGCTCGGTGAGGTCCGCGACCTCCGACTCGAGGGCGCCGATCTGCTGGTAGCGGGAGATGGCGATCTCCACGGCCGGCAGCAGGTCGGCCGGGGTGAACGGCTTGACGACGTAGGCCATCGCTCCCGCGTCGCGCGCCCGCTCGACGAGCTCGGTCTGCGAGAACGCGGTGAGCAGCACGACCGGCGCGGCGTGCGCCTTGCCGATCCGCTCGGCCGCCGAGATGCCGTCCAGCTCGGGCATCTTGACGTCCATGACCACCACGTCGGGCTTGAGCTCGGTGGCGAGGCGGACCGCGGTCTCCCCGTCGCCGGCCTCGCCGACGACGTCGAAGCCGGCCTCACGGAGCGTCTCGACGACGTCCATCCGGATGAGGGCCTCGTCCTCGACGACGACCGCTCGACGCGCGGGTCGTTCCGGCGTCTTCGGGGCCTCGGGCTCCTGGTCGATCAGGGGCGGCAGGTCGAGCGGCACCGTCGCCTCGGGCTTCGCGTCGTGGGGCTTCTCGTCGGTCACGCGCTCCATCCTAGTGGCCGCCACGGGGCGACGCGTCCCGTGCCGGGTGTGACGAGGGCGACGACTCGCGCGTCGGCGCGCGTCCCCGGGTCGGGACGGTTCGGCCCGTGACCTGCACGTGTGGTTCGATGGGCCTCGCACCGCCCCGGTAGCCCAACCGGCAGAGGCAATCGGCTCAAACCCGATCCAGTGCGGGTTCGAATCCCGCCCGGGGCACCTCGTACCGTCCCGGGGATGTCTCCCCCCGGCATCTCCCGTCACCTCGCGCCGCCGTCGCGCGCCAGGGACCACTCCCACCCGCACGCTCCTTCCCGCCCGGTCCCTTGCCGCGGGCTCGCGGTGTCGGTAACTTTCAGGAGCACGGCCCCACGGGGCAACCATTGACGAAGACGCGACGTGTCCGGTGCGAGCGTCCCGCGACGAGGCGGGGCGCGTCGGCACCCTCGCGCCGGCGATGACGCCGGCGCCCCTCGCCGGACGACCCGGGCCCGACGACGCTCCCGGGACGCCCTGCACGCAGCACGAGGCAGAAAGGACCCCTGACGATGCGCCACCATCCCGACGCCCGACCACCGGCCGACCGCGGCCCCCGGCTCAACCGCCGCCAGCTCCTCACCGGTACCGCGCTGGGCGCGGCCGCCATCCCTCTCACGGCACCGGGCGCCCAGGCCCTGCCCGGCGCCGCCACGTCGGCCGGTGTGCCCGCCCGGCCGGTCGTGCCGGGCGCCGACCGCGCCCACGCCGACGGCTGGGCCGCGCTGCGCGGCGAGCGCGTCGGCATCATCACCAACCCCACCGGCGTGCTGCGCAACCTGCGCAACGTCGTCGACGAGATGCATGCCTCCGGCGCCGTCGACCTCGTCGGCGTCTTCGGGCCCGAGCACGGCTTCCGCGGCACCGCCCAGGCGGGCAGCTCCGAGGGGACGTTCGTCGACGAGCGCACCGGTCTGACGGTCTACGACGCCTACGGGGCCGGCGTCGCGAAGATGACCGAGATGTTCGCCGCCGCCGACGTGGAGACCGTCGTCTTCGACATCCAGGACGTCGGCGCCCGCTTCTACACGTACATCTGGACGATGTGGACGGCCATACAGGCCGCCGTCGCGACGGGATCGCGGTTCGTCGTCCTGGACCGACCCAACCCCGTGGGCGGGACCGCCCGCGGGCCGATGATGACCAGCGCGTTCACCTCGGGCGTCGGCGCGAAGGAGATCGTGCAGGCGCACGGCATGACGGTGGGCGAGCTCGCCCGGTTCTTCGACGGCGAGTTCCTGCCCGACGTCGTCGGCGAGCGCCTGGCACGTCTCGACGTGGTCCAGGTCGCCGGGTGGCGCCGAGACGTCACGTTCGCCGGGACCGGGCTCGACTTCGTCATGCCCAGCCCCAACATGCCCACCCCCGACACGGCCCTCGCCTACCCCGGCACGTGCATGTTCGAGGGGACGAACCTGTCGGAGGGCCGCGGCACCACCCGGCCGTTCGAGCTCATCGGCGCGCCGTTCGTCGACCACCGCTGGGCGCAGGCCCTCACGGACGCGGGGCTGCCCGGGGTGCTCTTCCGCGAGGCGTACTTCAACCCGACGTTCAACAAGCACGCCAACAAGGTGTGCGGGGGCGTCCAGGTCACCGTGGACGACCCGGCCCGCTTCGACCCGGTCCGCACGGGCGTGGCGATGCTCGTCACCGCCGCGGCGCTGTACCCCGAGTTCGCCTGGCGCCAGGACGCGTGGGACACCGCGCGCCCGTTCTGGATCGACAAGCTCACCGGGTCTCCGCGGCTGCGCCAGCAGATCGACGCCGGCGCGGCCACCGACGAGGTCGTCGGCGCCTGGCAGGACGAGCTGGCCGACTTCGACCGGCGGCGCCAGCAGTACCTCCTGTACAACGGGCCCCAGGCATGAGCGCCCGGGTGCGGCGCGGGCCGGGACGAGGACGTGGACCTGGACGGGGGCGGGCGATGATCGCTGCGGGACTGGCGGCCGGCCTCCTCGTGGTGCCGCTCGTCCACGTCACGACGGCCACCGCGGACGGTGGACCCGCCGTGCAGTTCATGCCCCCGTCGACGACGCTCGGAGCGGCAGACCCGGCGGACGTCGGGCTGGACCCCGCGCCCATCGAGGCCGCCGTGGCCCAGGTGCGTTCCCACGAGCAGCCGGTCGGCAGCGCGGCGTACCCCCTGTACCCGGGTGCCGTCGGGCTCATGGGCTACGAGGGCAAGGTGGTGCGCACGGACGCCAGCGGCTGGGCCGTGGCCTACGGCGAGAAGGGCGTGCCCCTGCCCGCGGACCATCGCGTCCCCATGCGCGAGGACACGATCTTCGACCTCGCCTCCGTGTCGAAGCTCTTCACGTCGATCGCCGTCGTGCAGCTCGTCGAGGAGGGGAAGGTCGGCCTCGACGAGCCGCTCGCCACGTACCTGCCCGAGTTCGCCGCCGGCGGCAAGGAGCACGTCACGGTGCGCCAGCTGCTCACGCACACCTCCGGCTTCGTGGCGTGGCTGCCGCTGTGGAGCGCCTACCCCGACCGCGAGTCCCGGATCGCGGCCGTCATGGCACAGCCGCTCGACGTACCGCCGGGCACGCGCTACCTGTACAGCGACCTCAACCTCATCAGCCTGGGCGTGCTGGTCGAGAAGATGCGGGGCGAGCCGCTCGACCAGGTCGTGGCCCACCGGATCACCGGCCCGCTCGGCATGAGCGACACCGGCTACAACCCGACCGCGGTGGAGCGCACCGCGGCGACCGAGTACCAGTCCAGCCCGCCGCGCGGCGTCGTCCGGGGCGAGGTGCACGACGAGAACGCGTGGTCCCTCGGCGGGGTCGCCGGCCACGCCGGCGTGTTCTCGACCGCCGGCGACCTGGCGGTCCTGTCCCAGGCGTTGCTCAACGGCGGCCGGTACGGCAAGGCCCGCATCCTGTCCCCCGCGTCGGTGCGTCTCATGGTCACGGACTTCAACACCGCGTTCCCCGGGGACGCCCACGGGCTCGGCTTCGAGCTGGACCAGCGGTGGTACATGGACGCGATGTCCGGCCCGCACACGGCCGGGCACACCGGGTACACGGGCACGTCGATCGTCATCGACTTCGACACGCACTCGTTCGCGATCCTGCTGACCAACCGCGTGCACCCGTCGCGCAGCTCGGGCAGCGTCAACGGCGCCCGGCGCGAGTGGGCGCACGGCCTCGCCTACGCGCAGGGGGTCGACGCGAACCGCGGCGACGACGCCTGGTTCTCCGGGGACGCCAACGCCACGACGTCGACGCTCACCGCTGCGCTGGACGTCCCCGCGACGGGCGGCCGGCTCGCGTTCGACCTCTGGCTCGACACCGAGGAGAGCGACCTGCTGCACCTGGAGACCTCCGCCGACGGCGGGGCCACCTGGGAGCCCCTGCCGTTCGTCGTGCGCGACCGCGGCCCGGTCGACCAGCCCGACGGCGTCACGTCCGGCTCCGGCACCCGCCGGTGGACGCAGGCGCGCGCCGACCTGGCGCCGGGCGCGCAGCTGGTGCGCTGGCGCGTCGTGACCGACCCGTCCTACCTGGGCCGTGGCGTCCTCGTGGACGACGTCGTCGCGCGGGCGCAGGGCGGGCTGCTGCTCGACGGCGAGGCGGACCCGGGGGCGTTCCAGGCCGTCGGCTGGCGGCTCGTGGACCGCTGACCCGCACCACCGGGACGGGAACGACGCCGGGGGCGTGCGGCAGGGCTCAGCCCACCGCACGCCC
>NZ_JBHWYY010000136.1:0-4309 GCF_042728595.1 Isoptericola sp. NPDC060185
CGGCGCGCCCGTGGCACCCCGACCAAGGGGACGAACTACCTCGCGATCTTTCGCACTACCTCGGCTCTTCTCGCACCACCCCGGCGGCTGGTGACCAGCCGCCCGCCACTGTTCACCCCTCGTTCACCTGCTCCTGGGCCCCGGGCCACCTTGCCTCCTTAGCGTTCCTGACGAACGCCGGCGCATCGCCGGTGCCACTCCGTGTGAACAGGATGGAACGAGACGTGAAGCTCAGCCGATTCTCCCGTGCTGGATCCGCCGTCGCGGTCGGCGCGCTTGCCCTGACCCTCGCCGCGTGCGGCTCGGACCCGGCGACGCCGGGCGCGGCCTCCACCGACGGCTCGACGGAGGGCAGCACCTCCACCCTCTCCGGTGAGCTCAGCGGTGGCGGAGCCTCCTCGCAGGAGTCGGCCCAGGAGGCCTGGCGCGCCGGCTTCCAGACGGCCAACCCCGACGTCACCGTCAACTACGACCCGGTCGGCTCCGGCGGCGGCCGCACCGGCTTCACCGACGGCTCCTACGGCTTCGCCGGCTCCGACGCGGCGCTGGACGACGACGAGATGACGGCGGCCGAGGCCCAGTGCGGCGACGGCGGCGTCATCGAGTTCCCGGGCTACATCAGCCCGATCGCCGTGGCCTTCAACCTGAAGGGCATCGACTCGCTGAACCTCAAGCCGGAGGTCATCGCGAACATCTTCTCGGGCAAGATCAAGGCCTGGAACGACGACGCGATCGCCGCCGACAACCCCGACGCCGACCTGCCGGACACCGCCATCACCGTGGTGCACCGCTCGGACGACTCGGGCACCACCGAGAACTTCCAGGCGTACCTCTCCGAGGCCGCCCCGCAGGCGTGGGAGCACGAGCCCGACGGCGTGTGGCCGATCGAGGGCCAGGAGTCCGCGCAGGGCACTTCCGGGGTGGTCTCGGCCGCGCAGTCGGGCGAGGGCACCATCACCTACGCCGACGCGTCGCAGGTCTCCGGCCTCGGCACCGTGGCGGTCGGCGTCGGCGACGAGTTCGTCCCGTACAGCGCCGAGGCGGCCTCCGAGGTCGTCGCCCAGTCGCCGCGTGCCGAGGGCACCGCCGACGGCGTGTACTCGATCGACCTCAAGCGCGACGTCGCGGGCGCCTACCCGGTCGTCCTGGTCTCCTACCTGCTGGCCTGCGGCACCTACGCCGACCAGGCGCAGGCGGACCTGGTCAAGGGCTACCTGTCCTACATCGTGAGCGAGGACGGCCAGAAGGTCGCGGCCGACGCCGCGGGCTCGGCGCCGGTGTCCTCGGCCATCCGCGACGCGGTCCTGCCGTCGATCGAGGCGATCAAGGCCGCCTGACCGGGCACGGACCGGCGCGGTCGGGAGAACGCCGCCGGTCGAGCCTGCCGCCGGTCGGGCCCCTGGGCCCGGCCGGCGGCATCACCCACAGCAGGAGAACGAGGAGCACGAGTGACCACCACCGCCAGCCCGCCCGCCGAGCGGGTGCCGGGACGCCCGCGACGCCGACGCCGCACGACCGACCGCGGCTTCAACCGGGCCTTCCGCTGGATCGCCGTCGGTGCGGGCGTCCTCATCCTGGCGGTGCTGGCCGCCGTCGCGGTCTTCCTGCTGCAGCAGGCGTGGCCCGCCCTGACGGCCGGCTCGGACGAGCTGGCCGCGTCGGTGCCGCGCTACCCGAACGACACGTCGCTGCTCGAGTACGTCGGACCGCTCGTGTTCGGCACCCTGCTCGCGGCTGCCCTCGCCCTCGCGCTCGCCACCCCGGTCGCGATGGGGATCGCGCTGTTCATCTCGCACTACGCGCCGCCGAAGCTGTCCCAGGTGCTCGGCTACCTGGTCGACCTGCTCGCCGCGGTCCCGTCGGTCATCTACGGCCTGTGGGGCATCTACGTGCTCGGCCCGGCGGCGCTGCCGCTGTGGGAGTGGCTCAGCTCGGTCCTCGGCTGGTTCCCGCTCTTCGCCGGCCCGGTGTCGCCCACCTCCCGCGTGCTGGCGACGGTGGCCGTCGTCCTCGCGGTGATGATCCTGCCGATCATCACCGCCGTCGCCCGCGAGGTCTTCCTGCAGACGCCGAAGCTCCACGAGGAGGCGGCGCTCGCGCTCGGCGCGACCCGCTGGGAGATGGTGAGGACCGCGGTGCTGCCGTTCGGCCGGTCGGGAGTGATCTCGGCCGCGATGCTCGGCCTGGGCCGCGCCCTCGGCGAGACGATGGCGGTCCTCATGATCCTGTCGCCCGGGTTCCTGTACTCCTTCCGGATCCTCGACAGCGCGCAGCAGCAGACCATCGCCGCGTACATCGCGCTCGACTTCCCGGAGGCGAGCGGCCTCGCGGTGAACACGCTGATCGCCACCGGCCTCGTGCTGTTCGTCATCACGCTGGCCGTCAACATGGGCGCGCGCGCGATCGTGGCGCGGCGCAAGGAATTCTCGGGGGCCAACTGATGAGCACCACCACCGTCGACCCCGTCGGCCCCACCGGCCCTGCCGAGGCCACCGCGCGCACGCGGGCCGCGCTGACCGGCGCGGACGGCGCCCGGCGCCGCAAGGACCGCACGATGACGGTCCTGATCTGGGGCGCGTTCGTCGTCGCGATGGCCCCGCTGGTCTCGCTGATCTGGACCGTGCTGAGCAACGGCGTCGGCCGCATCAGCATGGACTTCCTGACGCTGTCGATGCGCAACATCTTCGGCGGCGACCCGAGCGGCGGCATCTACCACGCCATCGTCGGCACGCTGATCATCACGGCCCTGGCCACGGTGATCTCGGTGCCGATCGGCCTGCTCACCGCCATCTACCTGGTGGAGTACGGCAAGGGCGCGCTCGCCCGCTCGGTGACATTCTTCATCGACGTCATGACGGGCATCCCGTCCATCGTGGCCGGCCTCTTCGCCGTCTCGCTGTTCACCCTGATCCTCGGGCCGGGGGTGCGGATGGGCGTCATCGGCGCCGTCGCCCTGTCGGTGCTGATGATCCCGGTGGTGGTCCGGTCCTGCGAGGAGATGCTCAAGCTCGTCCCGCACGAGCTGCGCGAGGCGTCCTACGCCCTCGGCGTGCCGAAGTGGCTGACGATCGTCAAGGTCGTGCTCCGCACGTCGGTCGCCGGCCTGACGACGGGCATCCTGCTCGCCATCGCCCGCGTGATCGGCGAGACGGCGCCGCTGCTCGTCACCGTGGGCGTCACCGACTCCATCAACTTCGACCCCTTCGAGGGCCGCATGATGACGCTGCCGGTCTTCGCCTACCGCCAGTACAGCCAGGGCCTGGCGACGTGCCCCGGCGGCGCGTCGGCCACGTGCGTCCCCGACATCGCGATCCAGAACGCGTGGGGCGCGGCGCTCGTGCTGATCGTCCTGGTGCTCGCCCTCAACCTCATCGGCCGGCTGGTGAACCGCTGGTTCTCCCCGAAGCTGCGCTGACCCGCAGCCGCCGCCCGCCGCAGCCACACCGAAAAGAGACAGACGATGGCACAGCGCATCGACGTGAAGGACCTCAACATCTACTACGGCGACTTCCTCGCCGTGCAGGACGTGTCGATGACGATCGACCCGAAGTCGGTGACGGCGTTCATCGGCCCGTCCGGGTGCGGCAAGTCGACCTTCCTGCGCACGCTCAACCGGATGCACGAGGTGATCCCGGGCGCCCGCGTGGAGGGCACGGTCGAGATGGAGGGCGTCGACCTGTACGGCGACGACATCGACCCGGTGGCCGTGCGACGCAACGTGGGGATGGTCTTCCAGCGGCCCAACCCGTTCCCGACGATGTCGATCCGCGACAACGTGCTCGCGGGCGTGCGCCTCAACAACCGGCGCCTCGGCAAGGCGGCGGCCGAGGAGCTCGTCGAGACCTCGCTGCGCGGCGCCAACCTGTGGAACGAGGTCAAGGACCGCCTCGACCGCCCGGGGTCGGGCCTGTCGGGAGGGCAGCAGCAGCGGCTGTGCATCGCCCGCGCCATCGCGGTGAAGCCGCAGGTGCTGCTCATGGACGAGCCCTGCTCCGCCCTCGACCCCATCTCGACCCTCGCGATCGAGGACCTCATCGGGGAGCTGAAGCAGGACTACACGATCGTCATCGTGACCCACAACATGCAGCAGGCGGCTCGCGTCAGCGACCGCACGGCGTTCTTCAACATCGCGGGCACGGGCAAGCCGGGCCGCCTGATCGAGATGAACGAGACGTCCACGATCTTCTCGACGCCGTCGCAGCAGGCCACCGAGGACTACGTGTCGGGCCGATTCGGGTGACCGGCGCCTGAGCACCTGAGCCTGACCACCGGACGAACGACGAAGGGGCGGGCCGCAGCGATATCGCTG
>NZ_JBHWYY010000137.1:0-3817 GCF_042728595.1 Isoptericola sp. NPDC060185
GTTGACACCGTGATGGGCGCTCGAAGGCGCCCATCACGGTGTCAACTGCCTGTTCGGCGGGACGGTCAGGGCACCCAGGCGCACACAACGTGCGCGGCGCCGTCGACGGTGAGCGGGCCGGCGGAGTCGGGCACGAAGCACGACTCGCCGCGGCGCAGCCGCAGCTCGCCGGAGCCGGTGAGGACGGCGGCGTCGCCGTCGAGGGCGAGGACGACGCGGGGGCCGTCGGCGGCGAGGGCCACGGGCTCGCCGGGGACGACGTCGGCGAAGGTGAGCGCGAACTCCTCGACGGGGGCGCGGTAGGTGACGACGACGCTCTCGCCCCCGGACACCAGCGTGGCGGGGCGGGCCGGCGGGCGCGGGGCGAACGACGCGCACTCGAGCAGCGCGGGGGCGTCGACGTGCTTGGTGGTGAGGCCGGCGCGCAGCACGTTGTCCGACGCGGCCATGACCTCGACGCCGAAGCCGCCCAGGTAGGCGTGCACCTCGCCGGCGGGCACGTACATCGCCTCGCCGGGCTCCAGCGTGACGCGGTTGAGCAGCAGGGAGACGAGGGCGCCCGGGTCGCCCGGGTGCTGCGCGGCGAGGTCGAGCACGGTGGCGTCGGCGCGGGCGGTCGGGCCCGTCCTGCCGGTGGCCCGGTGCCGGCGCGCGACGGCGTCCACGGCCGCGGCGACCTCCGCGGCGCACGACGGCGAGCGGCGCGCGGCCACGAGGGTCTCGGTCGCGGCGCGCACTCCGGCGGTCGACGGCCGCTCGGCGAGCGCCGCGCGCACGGCGTCGACGAGGACGCCGTCGAGCCCGTCCAGCAGGCCGGCCACCGAGCGCGGGCTGCGGAACCCGGCGAGGGCCTCGAACGGGCTGAGCGCCACGATCATCTCGGGCTTGTGCTGGTCGTCGTGGAACGACCGGTGCGGGTGCCCGGCGGGCAGGCCGCTGCGGGTCTCGCGGTGGTAGCCGGCGCGGGCGAGGTGCGGCCGAGGGTGCACCTGCAGGGACAGCGCCCGGTCGGCGGCGAGCACCTTGAGCAGGAACGGCAGCCGCGGCCCGAACCGGTCGGCGACGCGGCGGCCGAGGGCGTCGTGCGGCTCGGCGCCCACCAGCTCGTCGAGGCTCCGCCCCGCGCCGCCGTGCCTGCGGACCCGCGACGGCGCTGCCGGGTGCGCGCCGAGCCACAGCTCGGCGGCGGGCGTCCCGTCGGGCTCGCGGCCCAGGAGGTCGGGGATGCGCGTCGGGGAACCCCAGTCGTACGCCCGCACCGGGTTGTCGAGGGGGAGCACGGGCATCCCGCCGGTCGGTGTGGCGGGCGCGGTGCGCGGGGACGTGCGGGCGGTCAGGGCGTCCATCGGACCTCCTCGGACAGGGGAACTCTCGCGATGACTTCCTCCATGAAAGGGCACGCGGAAAGGGCCGGGAACCATTCCCGCACACGCTCCGGAAATGTTCACCTGACGGCATCCTGATGTTCGGCGACAGTTGGCCGGAAAGGGCCGACGGCGCCTTGTCGCGCTCTTAGTGTCGCCGCCATGAACGACATCCACCCGGGCTCAGACCCCGACCGTGGTGCGCTCGTCGTGATCCCCGCACGGGGCGGATCGGCGGGCATCCCGCTGAAGAACCTGCAGCGCGTGGGCGGCACGACGCTCGTCGCACGGGCGGTCCGCTCGGCGCTGGCGGCGCCCTCGGTGTCCGCCGTGGTGGTCTCCACCGACCACGACGAGATCGCCCGCGAGGCGGCGACGCACGGGGCGCGGGTCGTCCGGCGTCCCGCCGACCTCGCCGGCGCCACGGCCAGCTCCGAGTCCGCCGTCCTGCACGCGCTCGACGCCCTGCGCGCGGACCTGCCCGAGGCGCCCGACCCGGCCGTCACCGTGCTGCTGCAGGCGACGTCGCCGTTCGTCGACCCGGCCGACCTGGACGCCGCCGTGCGCCAGGTGGCCGACGGCGCGCACGACGTCGTGGTCGCGGTGGCTCCCACGCACGACTTCCAGTGGCGGCTCGACGACGACGGCCCGACGCCCGTCGGCCACGGCACCGACCACCGCCCGCGGCGCCAGGACCGAGCCCCGCACTTCCGCGAGACCGGCGCGTTCTACGCGATGCGCACGGCCGGGCTGCGGGAGGCGGGCAGCCGCTTCTTCGGGTCGGTGGGCCTGCAGCCCGTGGCCGCCGAGTGGTCGCTGGAGATCGACGAGCCCCGAGACCTGTGGCTGGCCCGCACGCTGCTGGACCAGCCCGGCGCCGCGCCCGCGGGCGCCCCGGCCGACGCGCCGATCGACGTCGACGCCCTGGTGACCGACTTCGACGGCGTGCACACCGACGACGCCGCCTACGTGGCGCAGGACGGCACCGAGAGCGTGCGCGTGCACCGCGGCGACGGCATGGGCGTCGCGCGCCTGAAGCGCGCCGGCGTCCCGCTGCTGATCCTGTCGACCGAGACCAACCCGGTGGTGGCGGCCCGCGCCCGCAAGCTCGGCGTCGACGTGCTGCACGGCGTCGACGACAAGGCCACCGCCCTGCGCGACTGGTGCGCCGTCAACCGCCTCGACCCGGGCCGGGTCGCGTACGTCGGCAACGACGTCAACGACCTGCCCGCCCTCGCCGTCGTCGGCTGGCCCGTGGCCGTGGCCGACGCCCACCCCGAGGTCGCCGCCGCCGCGCGCGTCGTCCTCGACCGCGCGGGCGGCCACGGCGCCGTCCGCGAGGTCTGCGAGCGGATCCTCGCAGCCCGCCCCGACGCGACCTCGCGTCGCAGCCCTGAGCTCCACGAACGGAAGGACACCCCGATGACCGGCACCTCCAGCGCCGCCAGCACGACCACAGCAGCCGAGCGCCCCGCCGAGCGTCCCGCGGAGCACGTCGTCCGCGTGGGCGACCACGAGGTCGGCGCCGGCCGGCCGGTGTACGTCATCGGCGAGATCGGCATCAACCACAACGGCGACGTCGAGATCGCCAAGCAGCTGATCGACGTCGCGGCGGCCGCCGGCTGCCAGGCCGTGAAGTTCCAGAAGCGCACGCCGGAGATCAGCACCCCGAAGGACCAGCGGGACAAGATCCGGCAGACGCCGTGGGGCGAGATGACGTACCTCGAGTACAAGTACCGGGTCGAGTTCGAGCACGACCAGTACACCGAGGTGGACCAGTACGCGAAGTCGCGCGGCATCCAGTGGTTCGCCTCCCCGTGGGACGTCCCCTCGGTCGCCTTCCTCGAGGAGTTCGGCGTCCCGACGCACAAGATCGCGTCGGCCTCCGTCACCGACCACGAGCTGCTGCGCGCGCTGGCCGACACGGGCAAGCCGCTCATCCTGTCGACCGGCATGTCCACGCTCGAGCAGATCGACGCCGCCGTGGAGATCCTCGGCACCGACGGGCTCGTCATCCTGCACGCCACCTCGACGTACCCGCTGCCGCCGGAGGAGGCGAACCTGCGCACCATCACGACGCTGCGGGAGCGGTACGGCGTGCCGGTCGGGTACTCCGGCCACGAGACGGGCCTGCAGATCTCGCTCGCCGCGGTGGCGCTGGGCGCCGTCGCCGTCGAGCGGCACATCACCCTGGACCGGGCGATGTGGGGCTCCGACCACGCCGCGTCGCTGGAGCCGAAGGGCCTCGCGAACCTGGTGCGCGACGTGCGCATCCTCGAGCAGGCGATGGGCGACGGCTCCAAGCGCGTCATGCCGGGCGAGCTGGCGCCGATGTCGCGCCTGCGCCGCGTCGACGTCTGACCCGACGCGACCGGTGGAGAAGCTCGACCGGGCGCACGACCGCGCGGCGCGGGGGGGGGGGGGGGGGCGGCCCCCCCCCCCCCCCCCCCCCC
>NZ_JBHWYY010000138.1:0-3771 GCF_042728595.1 Isoptericola sp. NPDC060185
CGTTTCTCAGCGAAACGGGGCCACGATCGCACCCACAACGCGCTGGTCAGACGGACCGACGGGTGGCGCGGATGCCGACGACGAGGCCGACGGCGCACGTGGCCACCGCGGCGACGATGCCCCAGAGCACGGCCGGGTCGGCGAACGTGCCGCCGAACAGCACGCGCTCGGCGTCGACCATGTAGGTGAGCGGGTTGAACTTGGCCGCCGTCTGCATCCACGACGGGCCGGCCTCGAGCGGCAGCATCATCCCGGACAGGATGAGCAGCGGGAACAGCAGCGACTGCTGCACGCCCCAGAACAGCCACTCGCGCCCCTTGGACGCCAGCGCGAGGGCGTGCGAGAGCGCGCCGATCCCCACGCCGAAGACGCCGAGCAGCACCAGGCCCGTGAGCGCCGGCAGCACGTGGAACCGGAACCCGAACGGGATGCAGACCGCCGCGATGATCAGGCCCTGCACCAGCAGCGGCGCGAACTCCTTGAGCGCGCGGCCCACGAGGATCGACGAGCGGTCCAGGGGGGTGGCGAGCACCCGCTCGTAGGAGCCGGTCATGATCTCGTACAGCAGGTTCGAGCCGGTCATCGAGGTGCCGAACAGCGAGATCATCACGATCACGCCGGGCACGAACCACTGCAGGGTGTCCGCGGTGCTCGCTCCCCCCGCCCCGGACGGCCCGCCGAAGCCGCCGCCGAACGTGCCCGTGAGCAGCGGGCCGAACAGCCCGAGGAAGATCAGCGGCTGCAGCAGCGAGAAGATCAGCGTGAACGGGTCGCGCAGCACCAGCAGGATCTCGCGCGTGAACACGGCGGCCGTGTCGGAGACGAACTTGCCCGGCCCGGTCCGCGTGACGACGCGCGGCGCCTCGTGGGTCGCGGCGGCCGGGGTGGTGGTGCGGGTCTGCTCGGTCATGCTGCCGCCTCCTCGCGCAGGCTCCGGCCGGTGAGGTTGAGGAACACGTCGTCGAGGCTGGCCTGGCGGGCGCTCGCCGACGTGGTGGTGATGCCGGCGACGCGCAGCGCCTCGATGACGCCCGGCAGGGTGTCCGCGCCCTGCGCGGTGGCGACGCGCACCCGCAGCCCGGCGTCGTGCGCCGTGATCTCGACGTCGCCGAGCTCGACGTCGCCGACACCGTCGGGCAGCGCTGCCCGGACGGCCGCGCCGTCGTCGGTCGCGACGACGAGGGTCAGGGAGTCGTCCGCGTGGCGGCGCTTGAGGACGTCGGGAGCGGCGTCGGCGATGATCTCGCCGTGGTCGATGACGACCACCCGCTCCGCCATGCTGTCCGCCTCGTCCAGGTAGTGCGTGGTGAGCACGACCGTCATCCCGTACCGCTCGCGCATGGCGGTGATGTGCCCCCAGAGGTTGGCCCGCGAGTGCGGGTCGAGGCCGGTGGTGGGCTCGTCGAGGAACAGCAGCGGCGGGTGGTTCATCAGGCCGAGGGCGACGTCGAGCCGGCGGCGCTGGCCGCCGGACAGCGACTGCACCGACCGCTTCTCGAGCCCGGTGAGCTCCAGGGCGGCCAGGAGGTCGGCCGCCCGCTCCCGGTAGACCTCCGGGGCCAGGCCGTAGAAGCGGCCCTGGTTGTGCAGCTCGTCCACGACCTTGTAGCTGAACCCGCCGCCGTTGCCCTGCCCGATGAAGCCCAGCCGGGCGCGGACCTGCGCGGGGCTCTTGACGACGTCGTACCCGGCGACGGTCGCCTCCCCCGACGTCGGCGCCAGGAGCGACGTCAGCATCCGCAGGGTGGTGGACTTCCCCGCGCCGTTGGGCCCCAGGAAGGCGACGAGCTCACCCTCCGCGACGTCGACGTCGATCCCCTTGACCGCCTCGACGGTCTCCTTGCGACGGCTGAACGTCTTGGTCAGGCCGCGTGCTCGGATCATGTCCATCCCCTCTCTTCTCCGGACTACTCTCGTACGCTGTACTGGAACTAGTCTCGAGCGTAACGAGGGGGTCCGACAAGGCCCTGCGGCCGGCCGGGCGGCCGGGATGGGAGGATGACGATCCATGTCGAGCACTTCGCCGCAGCCGCCGGACGACGGGGTCCCCCGCCCGCCCGAGGTCGTCCGCCGCCTGGCCCTCCTGTGGGACCCGCCGCAGCCGTCGGGTCGCGGCCGCCGGGCGCGCCTCACCCTGGAGGACGTGGTCGGCGCCGGCACCGCGATCGCCGACGCCGACGGGCTCGACGCCCTGTCGATGCGCCGGGTCGCCGCCCACCTCGGCGTGGGCGCGATGTCGCTCTACACCTACGTCCCCGGCCGCGCCGAGCTGCAGGACCTCATGATCGACCGGGCGTTCGCGCAGCTCGACCTGCCGCCCGCCGACGCCGGCTGGCGTGACGGCCTCGCCGCCTACGCCCGCGCGCACTGGGAGCTGTTCCAGCGCCACCCGTGGATCCTGCAGACGAACATGTGGCGGCTGCCGCTCACCCCCGCGGTGCTCGACGCGCAGGAGTGCGGGCTGCGCACCCTCGTCGACACGGGGCTGCCCGCGCGACAGGTGGTCGAGATCGTCGGGCTCGTCGACGCGTTCGTGCGCGGCCTGGCCCGCTCGACGGTCGCGGAGGCGGCGGAGAAGGACGCATCCGGGCAGAGCAACGACGAGTACTGGACGTCGATGAGCAGCTTCTGGGCCGACTGGTTCGACCGCGAGCGCTACCCCACGATGCTGCGCATCTGGGAGGCGGGCGGCTTCGACGCCGAGGCCACGCCGTTCGACGCGTCGCTGGAGCGGCTGCTCGACTCCGTCGGGATGGCGATCGACCGGGCGCACCGGACTTCCCCGGACGGCCCCGCGCCCCTACGATGAACTGGTCCAGACCACCGTCCCCGGAGGACCCCATGGAACGCACCGTCGTCGTCGCCATCACCGAGGGCCTGCACGCCCGCCCCGCCGCGCTCTTCGCGCAGAAGGCCGCGCAGCAGCCCGTGCCCGTGCAGATCGCCAAGACCGCCGGCGGCGACGCCGTCGACGCCGCGAGCATCCTCGGGATCATGACGCTCGGCGCCGGGGTCGGCGACGAGGTGGTGCTCCGCACCGAGGCCGACGGCGACGACGCCGGCGCCGCGCTCGACGCCCTCGTCGAGTTCCTGTCGCAGGAAGCGGTGGCCTGACGGACCGGCCCGACCGCCCGCGCGGGTTCTTCCACTCGGCGGGCTGGCTCTTCGGCGAGATGCTCGTCGGGGCGCTGGTCGGCCTGGTGGCCGCGTTCGTGCTGTCGGTCGACGCCGTGCACCTGGCGGCGGACCCCACCGCCGCGCTGTCGTGCGACATCAACGCCGTGATCTCGTGCGGCACCGTCGGCACGTCGCCGCAGGCCAGCCTGTTCGGCTTCCCGAACGCCTTCCTCGGGCTCATCGCCGAGTCCGTCGTGATCACCGTGGCCGTCGCGGGTCTGGCGGGCGTGCGGTTCCCCCGCTGGTTCATGACGGCCGCCCAGACCGTCTACCTGCTGGGGTTCGTCTTCGCGTACTGGCTCTTCTACCAGTCGATGTTCGTCATCGGCGCCCTGTGCCCCTGGTGCCTGACGATCACGGTGTCCACGACGCTCGTGTTCGCGTCGATGCTGCACTGGAACATCCTCGAGGACAACCTCTACTGGCCCGCCCGGGTGCAGTCGTGGGCGATGTCGCTGGTGCGCTCCGGCGCGTTCGGCATCCTCACCGCCGCGTGGTTCGCGCTGCTCGTCGCCGCCGTCCTGCTGAAGTACGGGTACGCCCTCTTCGCCTGAAGTTGTGAGCGGGCGTTTGGCCCATTTCTCGACGAGAAAT
>NZ_JBHWYY010000139.1:0-3766 GCF_042728595.1 Isoptericola sp. NPDC060185
GTCCGCCGGCGGGGCGATCCCGTCGAGCGTGGCGAGGTCGTCGTCGGTCAGCCGGAGCGCCGCGGCGGCGACGTTCTGCTCCAGGTGCTCCAGGTCGCCGGTGCCGGGGATGGCGAGCACGTGCGACCCGCGGTGCAGGGTCCATGCCAGCCGCACCTGGGCCGGCGTCGCGCCGTGCTTCGCGGCGACGGCGGCCACCCGCGCGGCGCCGGTCTCGTCCGCGGTGCCGCCGGGGACCGCCCCGGGCACCGCCGCTCCCATGGAGAAGAACGGCACGAACGCGATGCCGAGCTCGCCGCACCGGGCGAGCAGGCCGTCGTCGTCCCGCTCGGTGAGGCCGTACCGGTTCTGCACGCAGACGACGGGGGTGATCTCCAGCGCCTCGTCGAGCTGTTCGACCGAGACGTTGGACAGCCCGACGTGCCGCACGAGCCCGGCGTCGCGCAGGTCGGCCAGGGCACCCACGTGCTCGGCCACCGACCCGCCCGCGGGTTCCAGTCCGACGCCCCAGCGCAGGTTCACGACGTCCAGCCGGTCCAGGCCGAGCTGGCGGAGGTTCTCCTCGACCTGCCCGCGCAGCTGGTCGGGCCGCGCGTACGGCTCGAACTCGAAGCCGCCGTCGCGCGGGCGGCTCGGCCCCACCTTGGTGGTGATGACGAGGTCCTCGTCGTAGGGCTGGAGGGCGGTGCTGATCAGCTCGTTCGCGGAGCGCCGGGGGACGAAGTAGAAGGCGGCGGTGTCGACGTGGTTCACCCCGAGCTCGACGGCGCGGCGCAGCACCGAGATCGCCTCGCGGCGGTCGCGGGGCGCCTCGTCCCACGGCATGCCCGTGGTCCGCATCGCACCGAAGCCGAGCCGGTGGACGGTGCGGTCGCCGAGCTGCCAGGTGCCGGCCGCGGCGGCGTCGGGAGCGGCGGTGGGGGTGGTGGTCGTGGAGGTCGTCATGTCGTCCAGCCTCCGCGGGGGCCCGGCGAGGATCACGCGGATGGCAGCTTGTTGCCGACCCTGGCAGCACCCTGCCACCGGGTGCAGGATCGAGAAATGCAAACCGGAGAGGCCGTCACCGTCGTGCAGGGCGACGAGGAGCTGCTCGCCCGCACGGCGCACCTGTTCGCGCACGCCACCGAGATCTCGTGCGCCGCGAACGACCTGGGCACGTGGGTCGTCACGCACGGCCCGCAGGAGGCCGTCCCGCCGCACCGCCAGGACGACCTGCGCCTGCGCAAGGTCTTCCGGCCGGGCGTGCTCCTCGACCCGGTGGCCGCCCGCGGACTGGTCCGCGCCCGGGACGAGCACGGCGCGCACGTCCGCATCACCACCGAGGAGGTCAACGAGACGATCCTCTTCGACCGCCGGCTGGCGGTCCTCGCCGGTGACGTCCGGGCGGGGCGCCGCAGCTACGGCGTCGTCACGCAGCCGGAGGCGGTGCAGGGGGTGGCGTCGCTGTTCGAGGCGGTGTGGCGGTCCGCCGTCGACCTCGAGGTCTTCGACGCCCGCATCGCCGAGATCCGCGCCATCGCGCCCCAGGTGCTGGACCTGCTCGGGCAGGGTGTCAAGGACGAGACCGCGGCGCGTGCCATGGGGATGGGCGTGCGCACGTACCGCCGCCGCGTCGCCGAGCTGCTGGCCGCGCTCGGCGCCACCTCGAGGTTCCAGGCGGGGGTGCGGGCGCGGGAGCTCGGCCTGGTCTGAGCGTGGCCGAGCCCTACCGCCCCGGCGTGACCAGCCCGGTCTCGTAGGCCAGCACGACGAGCGCGGCGCGGTCACGGGCGTCCAGCCGGGCGAGCAGCCGGCTGACGTACGTGCGCGCCGTCGCGGGGCTGAGGTACAGCTCGCGGGCGATCTCGTCGTTGGTCAGCCCGCGCCCGACGCCCTCGAGCACCTCGCGCTCGCGCTCGGTGAGGCGGGCGAGGAGGCCGTCGTCGAGCCGCCGGGGCGACGCCGCGACCGCCCGCAGCACGGTCGCCGTGACCGCGGGGGACAGCAGGGAGCCGCCGGCGGCGACGGTGCGGATCGCGGCGCGCAGGTCGCCGGGGGAGACGTCCTTGAGCAGGTAGCCCGCCGCACCGGCGCGGACGGCCTCGACCACGTGCTCGTCCTCGTCGAACGTCGTGAGCACCAGGACGCGCACGTCCCGCAGCGCCGGGTCGGCGACGACGGCGCGGGTGGCCTCGATGCCGTCCAGGCCGGGCATCCGCACGTCCATGAGCACGACGTCGGGCCGCAGCTCGCGCACCCGCGCCAGCCCGGCGCGCCCGTCGGCCGCCTCGCCGACCACCGTGATGTCGCCGTCGAGCTCCGCCAGCGGACGCAGCCCGGCGCGCACCAGCTCCTGATCGTCGACCAGCACCACCCGGATCATGGCTCCAGTCTGGCCGGTCGGCCCCGTCGGACCGGCAGTTCGCGCTCGGCGCGGCAGCTCGAGGTGCCGCGCCGAGCACGAACTGCCGCGGCGAGCGGCTGTGCTCAGCGGGGCAGCGTCGCCGGCAGGTCGGCGACGACGGCGAACCCGCCGCCCGGCGCGTCGCCCGCGGTGAGCGTGCCGCCCAGCAGCCCCGCGCGCTCGCGCATCCCGGCCAGGCCGGCCCCGGTGCCGGGGGCTGCGCC
Organism: Isoptericola sp. NPDC060185; assembly: GCF_042728595.1. Lineage (NCBI taxonomy): Bacteria > Bacillati > Actinomycetota > Actinomycetes > Micrococcales > Promicromonosporaceae > Isoptericola > Isoptericola sp. NPDC060185. The sequence goes on from NZ_JBHWYY010000139.1 coordinate 2,608, forward strand.
GGACCCGCGGCCGTCGTCCGTCACCGCCAGGCGCAGGTGCCCGTCGTCGACGCGCGCCTCGACCCGCACGTGCCGGGCGCGCGCGTGGCGCAGCACGTTCGTCAGCGCCTCCTGGGCGATGCGGTACGCGGCGGCGTCGATCGCGTCGCTCAGCGCCCCGGGCGCGACGGCGTCGACCACCTCGACGTCGACGCCGGCCGCCCGCACCGGCGCGACGAGACCGTCGAGACCCGCCAGGCCGAGGGCCCCGCGCGGCGCGGCGTCGGGTGCGGGCTCGCGCAGCACCTTCACCGTGGCCCGCAGCTCGTCGAGGGTGCCCGACGCCGCCTCCCGGACGCGGGCGAGCGCGCCGCGCGCCGCGTCGTCGTCCCGCCCGACCGCCTCGTCCGCGACACCGGCGTGCAGCGCGACGACCGACAGGTGGTGGCCGACGGTGTCGTGCAGGTCGCGCGCGATCCGCAGCCGCTCGGCCTGCAGCCGCTCCTGCGCGGCGTGCGCCTCCTGCTCCGCCGTGAGCTCGCGGACCAGCGCGGTGCGCTCGCGGGCCTCGCGCGCCAGCCGGACGGCGACGCCGAGCGCGACGGCCGCCGCCGTGAGCGCCACGTTGGTGACGAGGTCGTAGGCGGTGAGCGCGGCGGCGGGCTCGACGTCCTCGTCGGTCACGCGGAAGTACGTCGCGACCACGACGAGGACCCCGCCGGTGGCCACCGCCCACCCGGTGCGCCCTCGCTCCGCCGCCGAGTACAGCGCCGCCACCGCGGGCAGCACCATGCCGACCGGCGCCAGGCCGAGCGCGTAGTAGGCGCACACGCCCAGGAACGTGAGCACGAGCATCGTGCGCGGCGCGAACCGGCGCAGCAGCACCAGCGCGCCCAGCCCCGCCGCGAACGCGTACGCGGCCGGGCCCGCGTCGCCGTCGCCCGCCGGGTCCGCCGCGATGACCACCGCCACGACGAGCGTCGACGCCAGCGCGAGGACCACGTCGGTCACCCACGGGCTCGGCGGCGCCGTCGCGGACGAGGTCATGCCAGCCAGGCTAGGCGTCGCCCCCGCAGGGCGCCGAACAGGCAGTTGACACCGTGATGGGGCTCCGCCGCGCCCCCACACCCAGTCAACAGCCCGGTGGACCTCCGGGGGCCCGGCGGGGTGGCGCCACGGG
>NZ_JBHWYY010000140.1:0-2574 GCF_042728595.1 Isoptericola sp. NPDC060185
GAGAACACCATCCACGGCACCCCCACCGACAGCTGAGAACGCACGACAACCTCCGCCGGTCGGACTCTGCCGAGCACCGCAGGGTCCGACCGGCGGGCCTCGTCGCGTGGGCGACACCGACGCCGCGTACCGGTAGTGCGGCGGGCGACGTCGTCATCGTCAGCTCGTTCGCGACGTACCGGAGTGCCACGTCGTCGAACCCCGAAATCACCAAGCTCGGAGACTCTCAGGGGGCCGCGCTTGCTCCTTGTCCGGTCACCGATGCCCGTCTCTTGAAGGAGATCCGCATGACTCGAAGAATCCACAGTCGTCCCCTCGCCGGTCTGGTGGCGGGTGCCGTCAGCTGCAGCGCGCTGTTGGTCCCGGCGGTAGCGGCGCAGGCGAGCCCTGCGCCGTCGATGTCGCAGGTGCAGGTCCAGGCCGTGACCGCGGCGTCGTCCAAGGTCGCCACCGCGACCGAGAACGGCTGGACGCAGCAGTTCGCGAGTGCGCCGTCCGCACTGGCTGAGGCCGCGCGGGTCGGGGTGGAGTACGCCCCGACGACCGACCTGCAGCCGACGGGCCTGTATCTGCCGCCGAACACCGAGCTGACGATCACGGTCTCGGGCGTGAAGAAGAACGACCCGAACGGGGTGCCGTCGGTCTCGATCGGCGCGCCCGACAGCCAGATCGATGCCAACGACAAGGGGCTCAAGACCCGGCTGACCGCGCTGAAGCTGGGCAAGAACACGGTCTCGGACGTGCACGGTGGTGTGGTCTACATCGACTACCAGTCCAAGACCGCGACGCCGTCGACCGCGACGATCACGTTCGGCGACACGGCCGAGCAGATGGCGACGTTCACCCGTGGCGTGACCGGGGAGGCGGCGTTCCAGCGTCAGCTCGACCGCCTGGACGCACCCTTCGTGGAGCTATACGGCAAGAAGTCGATGATCACGGTGACCCGGCAGGCGCTGCTGAAGTACCGCAACGAGAACCACAACCAGCTCCTGGCGGCGCTCGACCGGATCATCACGGTCGAGAACAAGGTCGCCGGCTACGGCCCGGTCGGCGCGCCGGACGCACCGCCGGCCGGCGTGAACCACCTGATCGGCTTCCCCAAGCCGGTCGAGGGAGCGGCTGCCTACGCGTGGGACGAGGCCTCCGCGTACCCGGTGCCGATCCAGGACAACCTGCTCAAGGTCGACGGGCTGCGCATCTACGGCTTCGGCCCCTGGCACGAGATCGGCCACCAGCACCAGCAGTCGGCCGTCCTTCCGAGCGACCTGGTCGAGAGCACCGTGCAGAGCTACGCCCTCGCCGTGCAGCGTGACTTTAGCGAGTACGGCTCGGTGCCGCGCGTGCGCGCGGTCAACTCCAATGGCACCTCTTACTGGGACGACGGGTTCCAGCTGCTGGAGAAGGGGATCGGGGACTACGCCGACATCCCCTACTGGAACAAGGTGCTGCCGTTCGAGCAGCTGCGCCTCGCCTACGGCGACGATTTCTTCCCGGACTGGCACAAGGTGGTGCGTCAGCAGGCGGACGACCTGCTCGACCCGTACACCGAGAACGGCGGCTGGGACCAGGACGCCCGCTGGCAGAACGTCATCTACTCCACCAGCCTCGCCGCCGGCGCAGACCTGGCCGACTTCTGGGACGCCTGGGGCGCGGACGTGGCCGAGGCCACCCGCGACCGGATCGACGCCGCCGCCCTGCCCAACCCGCGCGTCGACCCGACCACCCTGCGCGAGTCCAACATCGACGAGCCCTACTACGACGACTTCCCCAAGGGCGGCCTGCCGGCCCGAGCATCCATCGGCGGCACCGACCTAACCGGCCTCGAGCCGGGCAAGGCGGGCGAGATCACCACCACGTTCGGCAACAAGCAGGCCTGGCCGGTCTACGACGTGTCGATGACCCTCGACCTGCCCGACGGCTGGACCGCGACGCCGACCACGGCCAGCACCTTCGAGTCCGTCGCCAAGGGCAAGTCCGTCACGACCACCTGGGCGGTCACCGTCCCCGAGGGCACCCCGCACGGTGAGCAGCCGCTGGCGTCCACCGCGACCTACTCCGAGTACGGCAAGTCCTACACGATCGACGCCGACGGCACGGCGATGGTGCTGCTCGACGACGCCATCGACTCCTCGACGCTGTCCGTCGCCGCGGTCAGCAGCGAAGAGACCACGAACGACAACGCGGGCGCCGCGAACGCCCTCGACGGCGACCCGTCGACCTTCTGGCACACCCGCTGGAACACGGACACCTACCCGCACTCGATCGAGATCGACCTCGGCCACACGTACGACGTGGCCGGGCTCGGATACCTGCCCCGCCAGGACGAGTCCAACTCACGCATCAAGGACTACGAGATCTACGTCTCGACCGACGGCACGAACTGGGGCGACCCGGTCGCGACCGGGCAGTTCACCACCGGGACCGACCTCACCCAGGTCCCGTTCGACGCCGCCACCGGACGCTACCTCAAGCTCGTCGGCCTCAGCAGCCAGAACGGCGCCCCCCTCGGCGGCGCCCCCCCGATAACCCAACCCCGCCCCCCCCCCCCCCGCAGAGAAACCACCACCAACACCC
>NZ_JBHWYY010000140.1:2584-3758 GCF_042728595.1 Isoptericola sp. NPDC060185
GAGATCACCATCCACGGCACCCCCACCGACAGCTGAGAACGCACGACAACCTCCGCCGGTCGGACTCTGCCGAGCACCGCAGGGTCCGACCGGCGAGACATTCCGACCGACCGTGGAAGGGCACAGCTTCGCCGTGACTGTGCAGGTCCGAACGTGGGCGATGCTGGAATCCGGATGACACTCTGCGGGCCACGCATCACCGCGGGTCAGAGCCTTGCCGATGAGCCCACGGTCCAGATGACGAAGGCCCCCTGTCCAGCGTTCCCGCTGGTCAGGGGGCCTTTGCTCACGGCTGAGCGATGCTGAGTTCGAGGCAGCGCCTTCCGCCACTCTGACCAGCATCGACGATGCTTCTGACCTGCCGTGGGCCACAAGTGGCCATAGATTCGCAGCTCATGGAGCCGGGCACACAGCTGGGGAGTGCCACGCCGAGCGGCAGCCGCCGAGGTGAAGCGACTGTGCGAGCTCGTCGAGGTGACGCGTTCGTCCTACTACGCGTGGCGGGCGGGCGCGCCCGCTCTACACGAGCAAGGACTGCGCCCGCCTCTGCGCACGCCGGGGGGGGTGACCCAGTCGATGGGCGCCGTCGGCACCTCGGTGGACATCGCGCTCGCCGAGTCGTTCAACGCGACGCTCAAGCGTGAGGTCCTCCGGGACGCCGCCTGCTGGCCGGACGAGCTCACCTGCCACCGCCAGGTCTTCAATTGGGTCAACCGCTACAACGCCAGACGATGACACTCCTGGTGCGACGACCGAGCCCCGAACACGCGCTCGAGAAGGCAATAACGACCACGGCGCTGGCGACCGCCGCGCAATCACACCCCTTGTCCATGAATCGAGGGCAGAACCCCACTGGTTCAACGCCGAGCGCACCCACGGCTCCATCGGCCTTACCTCAATCGAAGCAGGAGCGTTCCACCACAGTCACCGAAAGCGCCAAGCCGAAGCGGCCTGACGCAACCTGAAGAGTCTCCGGACTCACCGGGGCAACTCAGCGGCCTGACGCAACCCGAAGAGTCTCCGGACTCACCGGGGCGACTCAAGATGCCGCGCAGATGCCGCTGGGCTCGCGGCCCATGACCTCTCGGCAGTTCTTGGATGCATACAAAGATCTTGGATGCATGCAACAGCGCGTGGCGCGCACGGAGGGCTCTTCGCGGATCGGCTCGCAACC
>NZ_JBHWYY010000141.1:0-3686 GCF_042728595.1 Isoptericola sp. NPDC060185
AAGAGACCGGGTCGGCAGTCCGAGCTGCCGACCCGAGCACGAACTGCCGACCTGGTGAGGGTTCGGGCCCGCCGGTGCCTCTCCGGCGGGCCCGGGTCTGTGGGTCAGGCGCCCAGCCGCTCGCGCAGCAGGGAGAGCTGCGCCCAGAGCTGGTCGGGCACGCGGTCGCCGAAGGTCTCGAAGAACTCGCCGGTCAGCGCGGTCTCGGCAAGCCACGCCTCGGCCGGGACGGCGAAGAGGGCGGCGAGGTCGTCGTCGGACAGGTCGAGGCCCTCGGTGCGCAGCGCCCCCGGGGCGGGCAGCAGGCCGACGGGGGAGTGCACGGCGCCGGCGTCGGTGCGCAGGCCGCGGGAGCGGTCCAGCTGCGTGACCATCCACTCCACGACGCGCGAGTTCTCGCCGAACCCCGGCCACAGGAAGCGGCCGTCGTCGCCCTTGCGGAACCAGTTGACCTGGAAGACCTTGGGCCGCTTGTCGGCGTCGAGCCCCTTGCCCACGCGCAGCCAGTGCGCCCAGTGGTCGGCCATGTTGTAGCCGCAGAACGGCATCATCGCGAAGGGGTCGCGGCGCAGCTCGCCCACCGTGCCCTCGGCCGCGGCGGTGCGCTCGGAGCTGATCGTGGCGCCCATGAAGACGCCGTGGTCCCAGCTCGTCGCCTGGGTCACGAGCGGCACGTTGGTGGCGCGGCGGCCGCCGAAGACGATCGCGTCGACCGGCACGCCCGCCGGGTCCTCCCAGGTGTCCGCGATGCTCGGGCACTGCGCCGCGGCCACGGTGAACCGGGAGTTCGGGTGCGCCGCGGGGGTGTCCGAGTCCGGGGTCCAGTCGTTGCCCCGCCAGTCGACGAGGTGCGCCGGCGGCTCTGGCGTGAGGCCCTCCCACCACACGTCACCGTCGTCGGTCAGGGCCACGTTGGTGAAGATCGCGTCGTGCGTGAACGTCTCCACGGCGGTCGGGTTGGTCTCGACGCCCGTGCCCGGCGCGACGCCGAAGAACCCCGCCTCGGGGTTGATGGCGCGCAGCCGGCCGTCGGGTCCGGGGCGCATCCAGACGATGTCGTCGCCGAGCGTCTCGACCGTCCATCCGGGGATGGTCGGGCGCAGCATCGCGAGGTTCGTCTTGCCGCACGCGCTCGGGAACGCGGCGGCGAGGTGGTACTGCCGCTGCTCCGGCGACGTGACGCGGATGAGGAGCATGTGCTCGGCGAGCCAGCCCTCGTCGCGCGCCATCGCCGACGCGATGCGCAGCGCGAAGCACTTCTTGCCCAGCAGGGCGTTGCCGCCGTACCCCGACCCGTACGACCAGATCTCCCGGGTCTCGGGGTAGTGGACGATGTACTTCGTGTCGTTGCAGGGCCACGGGACGTCGGTCTCGCCCTCGGCGAGCGGCGCGCCCACCGTGTGCACGGCCGGCACCCACTGCTGCCCGCCGTCGATGAGGTCCAGCACCCGCGACGAGACGCGCGTCATGACGTGCATCGACACGACGACGTACGGCGAGTCGGTGATCTCGATGCCCACCTGGGAGATCGGCCCGCCGACCGGGCCCATGGAGAACGGCACCACGTACATGGTGCGGCCGCGCATCGACCCGGCGAAGACGCCGTCGAGCTCCGCGCGCATCTCGGCGGGGGCACGCCAGTTGTTCGTCGGGCCGGCGTCCTCCTCGCGCTCCGAGCAGATGAACGTGCGCGACTCGACGCGCGCGACGTCGGACGGGTTCGACCGGGCCAGGTAGGAGTTCGGGCGCTTCGCCTCGTCCAGCCTGATCAGGGTGCCGGCCCCGACCATCTGGTCGAGGAGGCGCTGCTTCTCCGCGGCCGAGCCGTCGCACCAGACGATCTCGTCCGGCTGGGTCAGCGCGGCCACCTGCTGCACCCACGCCCGCGCGTCCTGGGGCGCCTGCGCCCGGGCGGCGGGCGCGCTCGCCGACCCGGAGCGCTCCGCGGGTGCGAGCGCGTGCGGGGCCAGGGCGTCCGGGGCGAGCTCGGCGATCGCGAGACGCGTGCGGCGCGGGTTCGCGGTGAAGGTCATCGGGTGCTCCGTCCGTCGGATGGGCCCCCGGCCTGCGCTGCCGGGTGGGCTACCCCCAGCGTCCCGCGCCGTAGAACCACCTTTCCAGCAGATCGCTCGTGAAGATTCGAAGATTTTCACGTACCGTCAAACCATGGCGACGAAGGACGGCCAGGTGGCCGAGTCCCCGGACCTCATCACACTCGGGCGGCGCATCCGGCATGCGCGCACGGCGCGCGGGCTGACGCTCGAGGCGCTGGGGGAGCGGGTGGGCTCGGCGCCCAGCCTGCTGTCCCTCGTCGAGAACGGGCGGCGCGAGCCGCGCCTGTCGCTGCTGCGCTCGATCGCCGACGCCGTCGGCGTGGCCGTGCCCGACCTCCTCGCCGACGAGCCGCCGTCGCGCCGCGCCGAGCTGGAGATCGCCCTCGAGCGGGCGCAGCGCGGACCGCTCTTCGGGGCGCTGGGACTGCCGTCGGTGAAGCCGAGCCAGAAGCTCCCGATGCCGGTGCTGGAGCAGCTCGTGGGCCTGCACTCCGAGCTCTCGCGGCGCGAGGAGGAGGCCATCGCGACGCCCGAGGAGGCGCGCCGGGCCAACACCGAGCTGCGTCATGAGCGTCAGGAGCGCGACAACTACCTGCCCCAGATCGAGGCGCTCGGGGAGGAGCTGACCAAGCGGGCCGGGTACGCGGGGGCGGGCGCGCTCACGCACCGCACGGTGGCGCGCATGGCGGAGCAGATGGGGCTGACCCTGCTGCACGTGGACGACCTGCCGCGGTCCGCGCGGTCCGTGACCGACCTGGAGAACGGCCGCATCTACCTGCCCCCGGCGTCCATCCCGGGCGGGCACGGGTTGCGGTCCCTCGCGCTGCAGGCGATCGCGCACCGCGTGCTGGGGCACGACCGCCCGCGCAGCTACGCCGAGTTCCTGCGCCAGCGAGTCGAGATCACGTACTTCGCCGCGTGCTGCCTCATCCCGCAGTCGGTGGCCGTGGAGTTCCTGCAGCGGCGCAAGCGCGAGAAGGACCTCGCGGTCGAGGACTTCCGCGACGCGTTCGGCGTCACCCACGAGGCCGCGGCGATGCGGCTGACCAACCTGGCCACCGTGCACCTCGGCATCCCGCTGCACTTCCTGCGCGTGGGCGACGACGGCGCGCTGTTCCGCGGGTACGCGAACGACGGCCTGCCCCTGCCGCAGGACGTGACGGGCGCCATCGAGGGGCAGCTCGTGTGCCGGTGGTGGGCGGGCCGCGAGGCGTTCACCCGGCGCGACCGCGCCACCGAGTCCTACCAGTACACGGACACGCCGGCCGGCACGTTCTGGGACTCCGTGCAGACCGGCACGGGCGCCGACGGCCGACAGTTCTCCATCACGGTGGGCGTGCCGTACGCCCACGCGAAGTGGTTCCGCGGCCGGGACGTGCAGGTGCGGCACGCCTCCACCTGCCCGGACCCGGCGTGCTGCCAGCGCCCGCCCGCCGACCTGGCCGACCGGTGGGACGGCGTCGCGTGGCCCAGCGCCCGGATGCACCAGCAGGTGCTCGCGGCCCTGCCGCGCGGCGCGTTCCCCGGCGTCGACGACACGGACGTGTTCGCCTTCCTGGAGCGTCACGCCCCGGCCCCCGACGCCCCCTGAGCGTTGTGAGCGGGCGTTTGGCCCGGTTTCGTGGGCGAAAC
>NZ_JBHWYY010000142.1:0-3674 GCF_042728595.1 Isoptericola sp. NPDC060185
GGTCGTCGTCCGGCTCCAGGACGACGACCCACCGCTACGTCACCGTCAAGGTCGGGTCCCGCCGGCCCGACGGCCGCCGGTAGCCTGGCGCCCGTGCGCCTCGCCACCTGGAACGTCAACTCCGTCCGTGCCCGCGTCGACCGCGTGATCGCGTTCCTCGAGCGCTCGCAGACGGACGTGCTCGCGATCCAGGAGACCAAGTGTCGCGACGAGCAGTTCCCCCACGTGGCGTTCGAGGCCGCGGGGTACGAGGTGGCGCACACCGGCCACTCGGCGTGGAACGGGGTCGCGATCGCGTCGCGGGTCGGGATCGCGGACGTCGAGACGTCGTTCCCGGGCCAGCCCGGCTTCGCGAAGCCCGCCGCGCCGACGCCCGCCACGCCGCCCGACGACGCCCCCGCAGAGGCCCCGGCCCCCGGCCCCGACGAGGCGCCCGCCACCCTCCTCGACGTACCGCCGCCGGTCGAGGCCCGGGCCCTCGGCGCGACCTGCGGCGGGGTCCGGGTGTGGTCGCTGTACGTGCCGCACGGCCGTGCCGTCGACGACCCGCACTACGCCTACAAGCTGGCGTGGCTGGGGGCGTTGCGCGACCAGGCGTCCGGGTGGCTCGACGCCGACCCGCGCGCCCAGGTGGCGCTGGTGGGCGACTGGAACGTCATCCCCCTCGACACCGACGTGTACGACCCGGCCGCGTTCGCGGGGCACACCCACGTCACCCCCGCGGAGCGGGAGGCGTTCGCCGCGTTCTCCGCCGCCGGCTACACGGAGGTGACGCGCGAGCACCTGCCCGCCGAGCACACCTACACGTACTGGGACTACCAGCAGCTCGCGTTCCCCCGGAACAAGGGCCTGCGGATCGACTTCGCGTACGCCTCCCCCGCCGTCGCGGAGCGCGTCACCGGCGTCGTCATCGACCGCGACGAGCGCAAGGGCAAGGGCGCCAGCGACCACGTCCCGGTGATCCTCGACCTCGCCGACCCGGCCTGACGACGGACCGGAACGCACCGTGACCACCGACCCGCAGCCCGGCCCGCAGCCCGGCCCGCAGCCCGAACCGGCGCCCGAGGAGCCGGTCTTCGCCGCCCCGACGCCGCCCGGCGTGCTGCCCGCGGAGGGACTGGCCGACCTGCACCTGCCGGACCAGGCGGAGGGCGGCCCGGCGACGCTCCCCCGCGGGACCGGCGCGACGCCCCCGCGCCGTGCCCCGCTGCCCCCGCGCGCCCGGCGTGCGCTGCTGTGGACGGGCGCGGCGGTGGCGGTGCTCGCCGTCGCGGGCGGCGCCGTCGGGGTCGGTGTCACGACGGCCCGCGACCGCGCCTGGGAGCCGCTGCCGGCCGCGGTGACGGAGCCCGTCGAGGCGAACGCGGTGCAGCTCGTGCTCGGCTCGTGCCTGCGCGCCCTGCCGTCCGGCGACGTGGGCCGGGTGACCGCGGTGCCGTGCGACGACGAGCACGCGGCCCAGGTGGTCGGGCGCACGGACTCCGCCCCCGGAGCCGTCTGGCCGGGCGGCGACGCCCTGGTGCGACGCGCGTCCGCGGTGTGCGGCCCGGAGATGCTCGGCACGACCGGGCGCGAGGTCGACGGCCTGCGGTTCGTGGTGCTCACCCCGTCGCACGAGAGCTGGTCGCGCGGCGACCGCACGGGCCTGTGCCTCGCGGTGACGGACGCACCCGGCACGCACGACCTGCTGTCCTGAGGTGCCGTCGTGATCCCCGACAACCGGCCCGCGCCCTCCGACCCCGCCGCGTCCACGGGCGACGCCCGTACCGGCCCGGCCCTCGAGGACGACCTGTACGGCCCGCGCCGGGCGCCGAGCCCGGACGCGGTGCGCTCCCTGGTCGCGCTGGCGGTCGCGGCCGTCGCGGTCGCCGTCCTGCGCTGGGGCGCGCGGGAGTGGCAGCTCGTGACCTGGGACTGCGGCGGCGGCTCCTGCGCGTCGGACGACGTCGCGTCGCTGGCGCCCGTCCTCGGGATCGGCCTGCTCGTGCTCGCCGCGGCGCTGGCGTGGCGCGCGACGCGTGCCGCGTCCGTCGGCCTGGCCGCGGTCACGGGCGCGGCCGGGTTCCTCTGGGGCTGGCACGACGCGGTCGCGCAGCACCTCGCCGGGACCGAGGACGTGCGCGTGGGGTCCGCCGTGGCTTGGACGGTGCTGGCGCTCGGCGCCGTCGCGGCCGTCGTCGTGCCGGCCGCGGCCACGCGCCGCGGCCCCGCGCCGCCGGCCGTCCCTGTCCGCTCGACGCCACCCGCACGCCCCGGACCTGCGACGACGCTCGCCGGCGAGCGGGGCGGCGGGGATGGCGACGACATCGTCGGGCGGCTCGAGCGGCTGCGGGCGCTGCACCGCTCCGGGGCCCTGACCGACGAGGAGTACGCCGCCGCAAAGCGTCGGCTGCTGGGCTGACCGGCACCCCCGCACGTCCTACTGTGACCTTGGTCACATTGCGTATCACGACCGACCGCCCGGTTCGGGCCGGGATGCCCCGAGTCGTCCTGCACCGACGCGGGGCGGCCGTTGCCCCGGCGACGCGCCCGGGCCGTTATCGGAACGTGACCGCCCGGCGTCCGCCGGGTTAGCGTCCCTCGACCGCACCTTCCCCAGGTGCCGGCCGACCGGGACGCAGCCGAGTGCTGCCGGCGTCACGGTGACCACGAACCTCACGGCAGCAGCGGGAGACCCACTTCCGGCCGGCCGCCCGGACGCGCACATGCTCCGGACGTCCCCGGCCTTGGGGTTCAGCCACCCGATGGTGGCGGGCCAACGATCTCGGCCTCACCCGACAGCTCATCTCGCAGGCTGGAGGTCACGACCCATGCCCACGTCCCTCGATCCTGCGCGCCCCGGCACCGCCGCCGTGGCGGCCTCCCGGCCGCGTCGCGCACTCGTCGCCCTCGGCCTCGTCGCCGCCCTCACCGGCGGCGGGCTCGTCGCCCAGACCCAGCAGGCCCCGCACGCCTCCGCCGCCACGGCCAAGCCGTCCACGACCTACTCGGTGTCCCGGCACTCCGTCGTGAAGAAGTCCGGCGCCACGAAGGCCAGGTACACGGTCACGGCCAGCAAGAACGGCGCCCGCATCAAGGGCTCCGCCACGCTGATCATGAACGGCAAGCGCCAGTACAGCGCCCGGCTCGTCCACGGCAAGTTCACCTTCGCCCCCGGCCTCTGGCGCTACCGCGTCGGCACCAACAAGGTGCGCATCGTCGTCCACCCGGCCCGTGCGGCCCTCGCGGACAAGTCGACGAAGACCGCCTACGTCACGGCCAAGAAGCCGATCACCCGCGGCCAGAAGATCGTCAAGGTCGCGAAGGCCCAGGTGGGCGACCGCTACGTGTACGGCGCCAGCGGCCCGAACGCGTTCGACTGCTCCGGCCTGACCAGCTACGTCTACAAGAAGGCCGTCGGCAAGTCGCTGCCGCGCTCCTCCTCCGCCCAGAAGAGCAAGGGCAAGGTCGTCTCGCGCAAGAACGCCCGCCCCGGCGATCTCATCTGGACCCCCGGCCACGTGTCGATCTACGTCGGCAACGGCAAGCAGGTCGAGGCCGCCCGCCCCGGCGTCGGCGTCGTGTACCGGCACATCTGGCAGGACAGCCCGCGGTTCATCCGCATCTGACCCCAGCCGAGGTAGTTCGAGGATCGCCGAGAGAGTTCGAGGGGCGGACCGCACGTGGTGGGGGGC
>NZ_JBHWYY010000143.1:0-3590 GCF_042728595.1 Isoptericola sp. NPDC060185
GCGCCCATCACGGTGTCAACTGCCTGTTCGGCGGGGTCACGGAGCGAGCGCGACGGCGACACGCCGGGTTTGCCCCGGGCACCGGGGTCGCGGTTAGCCTGACCGGCGACCGCGCACCGTCGCCGCTCCCGAGCCGTCGGCGCGCGCCCCGCCCGCCCCCGACGCCCCACGGTGATCCGCCCGCATGACGACGCCCGTCCGAGACCACGCCCGCCCCGCCCCCGCCGGGGCCGCCCGGACCCCGGACCGCCCCGCCCCGCGACGGCCGTTCCGGCCCGAGGTGCAAGCCCTGCGGGCGCTGGCGGTGGGGATGGTCGTCCTCTTCCACTTCTGGCCGGGCCGGGTGCCCGGCGGCTACGTGGGCGTGGACGTCTTCTTCGTCATCTCCGGCTTCCTCATCACCGGCCACCTGCTGCGCGAGGCGGAGTCCACCGGCCGGGTCCGCCTGGGGCGGTTCTGGGCGCGCCGGGCCCGCCGCCTGCTGCCCGCCGCGTACCTCGTCCTCGTGGCCACCGTCGTCGCGACGCTCCTCCTGGCCCCGCACTCCCTGTGGCAGCAGTGGTTCCGCGAGACGCTCGGGGCCACCCTCTACGTCGAGAACTGGGTGCTCGCGGCCGACGCGGTCGACTACCTCGCCGCCGACGCCGACCCGTCGCCGGTCCAGCACTACTGGTCGCTGTCGACGGAGGAGCAGTTCTACCTGGTGTGGCCGCTGCTCGTGGTGCTCGCCGCCGCCGTCGCGGCCCGCACCGGCCGGGCCACGCGCCGCACGACCGGCGTGCTGCTCGCCGTCGCGACCCTCGCCTCGTTCGCGACGTCGCTGTGGCTCACCGCCGCGGACCCCGCGCCCGCCTACTTCGTCACGAGGACCCGCGCCTGGCAGTTCGGCGCGGGCGCGCTGCTCGCCCTGTGGCTCGCGCGGACGGGCTGCCGCCCGGTGGGCGACCGTGTGCGGGTCGCGGCGAGCTGGGCCGGGCTCGCCGTCCTCGTCGCGTGCGCGTTCGTCTACGACGCCGGCACGCCGTTCCCCGGCACCGCGGCGATCGCGCCCGTGCTCGCGACCGTCGCGGTCATCGGCGCGGGGACGCCGGCGGGCAGGTTCTCCCCCGCCGGCCTGTTCGCCTGGCGGCCCGTGCCGTACGCGGCGGAGATCTCCTACTCCCTGTACCTGTGGCACTGGCCGGCGATCGTGTTCCTGCCCCTCGCCCTGGGGCACGAGGCCGGGCTGCTCGAGCGCGTCGTCCTGCTGGCCGGCGTCGTGCTGCTGGCCGACCTCACCAAGCGGTGCGTCGAGGACCCCGCGCGCTTCTCCCGGCGCTGGGACCTGCACCGCACGGGCCGCGCCCTGTCGCTCACGGTGGCCGGGGCGGCCGTCCTCGCCCTCGTCGCCGGCGGCGGGCTCGCCGTCGCGAAGCACCGCGTGCAGGAGCAGGAGGCGGTCGCGGCGCGCATCGTCGCCGACGAGCCCGCCTGCTTCGGGGCCGAGGCGATGGACCCGGCAAGGCCCTGCGACAACCCCGCGCTCGACGACGTGGTCGTCCCCGCGCCCGAGGCCGTCTCCGACGACATCGCCCGACCCTTCGACTGCTTCGTGGACAACGACGAGTCAGCGCTCGCGGACTGCACCTTCGGCCCGGTCGACGACGCCGACGTCCCGCACGTGGTCCTCGTGGGCGACTCGCACGCCCGCGCCCTGATGCCGGCGTTCCGCGAGCTCGTCGACGAGGGCCGGATCAGCCTCAGCGTGCAGTTCAAGTCCTCCTGCGCGTGGAGCACTGGCCCCACGAACGTGGGCGGCGAACCCGCCCGCACCTGCGAGGAGTGGAAGGACCAGCTGGGGCCCTGGCTCGAGCGGCAGGCGCCGTCGACCGACGCCGTCGTCACGACCGGCTACCTCGACTACCTCTCCGGGAGCGCCGCGGAGCAGGCCGCCGACCTCGCCGAGGCGTGGGAGCCCGTCGCCGACGAGGGCGTCCCGATCGTGGCGCTGTCGGACAACCCGCAGCACGACGACGAGCCGTCCCTCTGCCTCGACCGCGGCCTGTCGAGAGACCCGGCCCGCTGCGACCAGCCCGAGCAGCAGGCGTTCCCCGACCGCCAGGTGTACGAGGACGCCACCGAGCAGGTGCGCGGCGCGTCGTACGTCGACCTCACCGACCTGTACTGCCAGGACGGCACCTGCCCCGCCGTCATCGGCGGCGTGAACGTCTACCGCGACACGCACCACGTCACCGCGACGTACGCCCGCACCATGACGCCGTTCATCGAGCGCGAGCTGCGCGAAGCCGGCCTCCCTGTCTGACCGCCCGCCCCCACCCGAGGTGCCGAACAGGCAGTTGACACCGTTATGGACGCTTGTAGGGCTCCATAACGGTGTCAACTGCCTGTTCGGCGAGCTGCGGCGAGGGCGGAGCGGACCGTCGGCCCGACAGCTTCGCGGGCGACGTGCCCGGCGTCGAAGTGGAGGAGACGCACGCCGACCGCAGCCAGCGCGTTGTCCCGGTCCCGATCGCGGCGCACGCCACCGGGGCGGTCGTCGTGCCACGCGAAGCCGTCCATCTCCGTGACGAGCCACCCGTCGCGCAGCCGCCACGCCATGTCGCCGACGGCGAGCAACCGTCCGGCACGGTCGTGCACGGGAAACTGGAGCACGTCGGGCGGTACCCCCTCCGCGATGCACTGCCATCTCCCCCGGGACTCCAGCGGTGACGCGGCGAGCGGGCTCGCGAGCTCCCACAGCTCGTGGCGCAGTGCCACACCGCGCCGCCCTCGGGCATGGTCGTGGGAGCGCGCCAACCCGTGGCGGTCCACGGCGCCCAGCCGCAGCGCCGAGTCCAGGACCGCCAGCCCGTCGCCCATCGAGAGCTCCGGCACCGCCTGGGCGAGCGCCCACTCCGCGGAGGCGATCCGGCGCGGCCCCGTCCGTCGGTCGCCGAACTCCACGGTCGTCATGCCGTCGTCGAACTGCCGGAGCGGGGCGCCCGCCCGCCCAGGACGGCGTGAAGCGGCAGGGAGCGCGGTCCCGGAGCGATGCCAGGTCGGCAGTCCCTCCACGCCGTGAAGGGCGAGGGCGTCCCCACCGACGGCGATCGCATCCGGACCGTACGCGAGCAGCCCGATCCACGCGTGCCGGCGCCGGAGATGACCGTGCAGGACGTCGCCGTCGTTCTCCGGCGGCCACGGCGTCAGACGGGGCGCGGTGCGCACCGCGAGCGGCATCACGACACGCCCCGGTGCGTCCGCCGCCACCCGCGCTGCCGGTGCCACGGCGACCGTGTCGACGACGCCTCGGGTCACGGCGGACCAGCGCCCGGCGGCCACCAGCCGGGACCGTCGTGAGGCACCGACACCGTGCCGTTCGCACTGCTGCGCCGACAGCAGACCCTCCTGGGCGTCGGCGAGGCCCTGGAGGAGCGGCGGGATCGGAGCGAAGGTGCGCATCCCGACACACCACCAGGCGAGACCGCGCCGCGGGACCCCGTCGGACCGATCTGTGGACGGCCGAAACCTGGGGGCAGCCTCCGCGCCCTGTGCCGAACAGGCAGTTGACACCGTTATGGACGCCGCGGGGCGTCCATCACGGTGTCAAC
>NZ_JBHWYY010000144.1:0-3579 GCF_042728595.1 Isoptericola sp. NPDC060185
GGGGGGGGGGGGGGGGGGGGGCGGGCCCCCCCCCCCCCGGCCCCCCGTCCGACTTTCGGATGATGCCCGGGGGAACCGCGGGCGCGTATCGTCCGTTCAGCCCTGCGTCACGACAGCGGAGTCGTGCCCGTCCTGCCGACCGCCCTCTGGAGTGAGCGTGTTCCGACTTGCCCGCCTGTCCCTGGCGAACCGCGCCGTCGTCGCCCTGGCGACCGTCGCGATCCTCGTCTTCGGGGTGATGAGCCTGGGCTCCCTGAAGCAGGAGCTCATCCCGTCCCTCGAGCTCCCCGCCGGAGCCGTCGTCGCCGTGTACCCCGGCGCGTCACCCGAGGTGGTCGAGGAGCGCGTCACCGAGCCGCTCGAGGCCGCCGCGCAGTCCGTCGAGGGGATCGAGTCGATCGGCTCGACGGCGTCGACCGGCAGCTCCGTCACGACCGTCCAGTTCACGTACGGCACCGACATGGACGCCGCCACGCAGCGCCTGCAGACCGCGATCACGCGCACGCAGTCGCAGCTGCCGGAGGACGTCGAGCCGCAGGTGATCACCGGGTCGCTCGACGACCTGCCCGTCATCCAGCTCGCCGCCGCGGGCGCCGACGGCTCCGTGGACGCCGCCGCGCTGGCGGACACGGTGGAGACGGTCGTGGTGCCGGCGCTGGAGGACGTCGACGACGTGCGGTCCGTGGCCGTGACCGGCGGCGAGACCGACCAGGTGCTCGTCGACGTGGACACGAAGAAGCTGGCGAAGGCCGGCCTCACCACCGACGACGTGGCGTCCGTCCTCAAGGACAACGGCGTCGTGCTGCCCGCCGGCACCATCACCGACGACGACGTCACCTACTCTGTCCAGGCCGGCTCCAGCATCGACAGCGTCAAGGAGCTCAAGGCGCTGCCCCTGGTCGTGACCCCGGACGCCGCGGCCGCCGCCGGGGCGTCGAGCACCGGCGACGCCACGGGCGGCACCACGGGCGAGACCGGCGACGGCACGGGCGCCCCGCCGGCCGCGGCCGGCCAGGCCGACCCGACCGCCACCCAGGCGCCGCAGGCGCCCGAGCCCGTGGTCCTCTCCGACGTCGCCACCGTCAAGGTGGTTCCGGTCGACGCGACCTCCCACTCCCGCCTGGACGGCGAGCCGTCGCTGGGCGTCGCCATCACCAAGACCCCCGACGGCAACACCGTCGACGTCTCGCACGCCGTCCAGGACGCGCTGGACGACCTGAAGCCCGAGCTCGCCGCCGCCGGCGTCACCACCGCCGTCGTCTTCGACCAGGCGCCGTTCATCGAGGAGTCGATCAGCGGCCTCGCCACCGAGGGCGGGCTGGGCCTCGTGTTCGCGGTCCTCGTGATCCTCGTCTTCCTCATGTCGGTGCGGTCCACGCTGGTGTCGGCCGTGTCGATCCCGCTGTCGCTGGCCGCCACGTTCGTGGTCATGAACCTCACGGGCTACACGCTCAACATCCTCACGCTGGGCGCCCTGACCATCTCGATCGGCCGCGTCGTGGACGACGCGATCGTCGTCATCGAGAACATCAAGAGACACCTGTCGTACGGCGAGGAGAAGAAGGCCGCCATCCTCACCGCGGTGCGCGAGGTGGGCGGCGCCATCGCGGCGTCGACCATCTGCACCGTCGCGGTGTTCGCGCCCATCGCGTTCGTCAGCGGCATGGTGGGCGAGTTGTTCCGCCCGTTCGCCATGACGGTCACCATCGCGATGCTCTCGTCGCTCGTCGTGGCCCTCACGATCGTGCCCGTCCTGGCGTACTGGTTCGTCAAGACGCCCGCCGTGCCCGCCACGCCCGAGGAGGCCGAGCAGGTGCGCGAGGCCGCCGAGGCCAAGGAGCGCCGCGGCCTGTGGCAGCGGGCGTACGTGCCGAGCCTCGGCGCGGCCCTGCGCCACCCGTGGGTGACGCTCGTCATCGCGGTCGCCGTCCTCGGCGGCACGCTCGCGATGGTGCCGCGCCTGGAGACCAACTTCATCGGCGACTCCGGCCAGGACACCGTCACGGTGACCCAGACGTTCGAGCCCGGCGCGTCGCTCGAGGCGCAGGACGCCGCGGCGTCCGACGTCGAGGACGCCCTCGACGGCGTCGACGCGGTGCAGAGCGTGCAGACCACGGTCGGCACGGGAGACGCCGCGCAGGCCGCCTTCATGGGCGGCGGCTCCGCCCCGAAGGCCACGTTCTCGATCACGCTCGACCCCGACGCCGACGCCGTCGCCGCCCAGGACGAGATCCGTGACGCCGTCGAGCCGCTGGCCGACGAGGGCGTCACGACCGGGGTCAGCGTCTCCGGCGGTGACTCCGGCTTCGGGTCCAGCACGGTGGACCTCGTGGTCCGCTCGCACGACGAGGACGGTCTCGCCACGGCGGCGCAGCAGGTCACCGACGCGGTGTCCGGGCTGGACGGCGTGGCCGAGGTGAGCAACAACCTGTCCGCCGCGCAGCAGGTGGTGCAGGTGGACGTCGACCGGGACGAGGCGGCCGCGCTGGGCCTCACGGAGACCCAGGTGTCCGGCATCGTCGCGGGCGCGATGGACCCCGAGCAGACCGTGGGCCAGGTGGACGTCGGCGACGGCCCCACCGACGTCGTCGTGAAGTCCGGCGACGCGCCGGCCACCCAGGCCGAGATCGAGGACCTCGAGCTCCCGACGGCCACCGGCATGGTGCCGCTCACCGACGTCGCCACCGTCGAGAAGGTCGACGTGCCCACGTCGATCTCCCGCACCGACGGCGAGCGCTCGGCCACCGTGTCCGTGACGCCCGAGACGCAGGACGTCGGCACGCTGAGCGCCGACATCACGGCCGCCACCGACGGGCTGGACCTGCCGGCCGGCGCCACCGTCGAGGTGGGCGGCGTCGCCGCCGACCAGGCGGACGCCTTCGCCGACCTCGGCCTGGCGCTCGTCGCGGCGATCGCCATCGTCTACCTCGTGATGGTCGCGACCTTCGGGTCGCTGGTGCAGCCGCTCATCCTGCTGGTGTCGGTGCCGTTCGCGGCCACGGGCGCGCTGCTGGCGCTGCTGGCCACGGACACGCCGCTGGGCGTGCCCGCGCTGATCGGCGTGCTGATGCTCATCGGCATCGTGGTCTCGAACGCCATCGTGCTCATCGACCTCATCAACCAGTACCGCGAGCGCGGGAAGACGCTGGACGACGCCGTGCACGAGGGCGCCCGCAAGCGTCTGCGGCCGATCGTCATGACGGCGCTCGCGACGATCTTCGCGCTCACCCCGATGGCGGTCGGGATCACCGGCGGCGGCTCGTTCATCAGCCAGCCGCTCGCGCTGGTGGTCATCGGCGGCCTCGTGTCGTCCACGCTGCTGACGCTGTTCGTCGTGCCGGTGATCTACACGCTCATCGAGCGGCGCAAGGAGCGGCGCCGGGTCAAGCGCGACTCCCGCGCCCTGCGCAAGGCGGAGAAGGCCGCCGCCCGCGCGGCCGACAAGGCGGAGAAGGCCGAGGAGGCCGCCGCCGTCGCCCGCCGCGCGGCGGACACCGCCTGACCGCGCCCTGCCCCTCACCCCACTGTGTTGTGAGCGGGATCTTGGCCCTGTTTCGCGTCGAAACAGGGCCAAGATCC
>NZ_JBHWYY010000145.1:0-1821 GCF_042728595.1 Isoptericola sp. NPDC060185
AATGGTTCTGGTCTTGTGGGTGTGCGTCGGTTGTTTGAGAACTCAACAGTGTGTTTGATAGTCAATGCCAAATTTTTGGAACCTTTGTTGGTTTCTTTGGATCGGACTGAGCAGTTCAGCTTGGTCTGGCCAGTATCGAATGGACACTGACATCTGCGTTTGTGGGTGTGTGGTGTTGTTTCTCTTTTACGGAGAGTTTGATCCTGGCTCAGGACGAACGCTGGCGGCGTGCTTAACACATGCAAGTCGAACGGTGAAGCCCAGCTTGCTGGGTGGATCAGTGGCGAACGGGTGAGTAACACGTGAGCAACCTGCCCTCCACTTCGGGATAAGCCTTGGAAACGGGGTCTAATACCGGATATGAGCTCGCATCGCATGGTGTGGGTTGGAAAGTTTTTCGGTGGGGGATGGGCTCGCGGCCTATCAGCTTGTTGGTGGGGTGATGGCCTACCAAGGCGTCGACGGGTAGCCGGCCTGAGAGGGCGACCGGCCACACTGGGACTGAGACACGGCCCAGACTCCTACGGGAGGCAGCAGTGGGGAATATTGCACAATGGGCGAAAGCCTGATGCAGCGACGCCGCGTGAGGGATGACGGCCTTCGGGTTGTAAACCTCTTTCAGCAGGGAAGAAGCGCAAGTGACGGTACCTGCAGAAGAAGCGCCGGCTAACTACGTGCCAGCAGCCGCGGTAATACGTAGGGCGCAAGCGTTGTCCGGAATTATTGGGCGTAAAGAGCTCGTAGGCGGTCTGTCGCGTCTGGTGTGAAATCCCGAGGCTCAACCTCGGGCTTGCATCGGGTACGGGCAGACTAGAGTGCGGTAGGGGAGACTGGAATTCCTGGTGTAGCGGTGGAATGCGCAGATATCAGGAGGAACACCGATGGCGAAGGCAGGTCTCTGGGCCGCAACTGACGCTGAGGAGCGAAAGCATGGGGAGCGAACAGGATTAGATACCCTGGTAGTCCATGCCGTAAACGTTGGGCACTAGGTGTGGGGCTCATTCCACGAGTTCCGTGCCGCAGCTAACGCATTAAGTGCCCCGCCTGGGGAGTACGGCCGCAAGGCTAAAACTCAAAGGAATTGACGGGGGCCCGCACAAGCGGCGGAGCATGCGGATTAATTCGATGCAACGCGAAGAACCTTACCAAGGCTTGACATGTACGAGAACACGCTAGAGATAGCGGACTCTTTGGACACTCGTACACAGGTGGTGCATGGTTGTCGTCAGCTCGTGTCGTGAGATGTTGGGTTAAGTCCCGCAACGAGCGCAACCCTCGTCCTATGTTGCCAGCGGGTTATGCCGGGGACTCATGGGAGACTGCCGGGGTCAACTCGGAGGAAGGTGGGGATGACGTCAAATCATCATGCCCCTTATGTCTTGGGCTTCACGCATGCTACAATGGCCGGTACAGAGGGCTGCGATACCGTAAGGTGGAGCGAATCCCAAAAAGCCGGTCTCAGTTCGGATTGGGGTCTGCAACTCGACCCCATGAAGTCGGAGTCGCTAGTAATCGCAGATCAGCAACGCTGCGGTGAATACGTTCCCGGGCCTTGTACACACCGCCCGTCAAGTCACGAAAGTTGGTAACACCCGAAGCTCATGGCCCAACCGGTTTTCCGGGGGGAGTGGTCGAAGGTGGGACTGGCGATTGGGACTAAGTCGTAACAAGGTAGCCGTACCGGAAGGTGCGGCTGGATCACCTCCTTTCTAAGGAGCATCTGATACCCCCGCGTAAGCTTCCGGGGTCTGCTGGTGGGGTCATCCTGCTGGTGGGTCGTGGGGGTGGGGGTCAGGCAGACCATCGCAGGCGCCGTACGTG
>NZ_JBHWYY010000145.1:1914-3414 GCF_042728595.1 Isoptericola sp. NPDC060185
GTGCTGGCGGCGGGCTCGGGGGTTGATGGTCTTGTGATGGTGAACGGGTCGCGGGTCTGGTGTGAACCGCCTTGAGGCTCTCCCTCTTGTCTCCCCTTCAGCTTCGGTTGGTGGGTGTGGGTGTGTGGGTGGGTGTTCGGGGTAGGCGTGCCGGTGGGCTTGCGGGTTCGTCCGTTGCTTGAGAACTGCATAGTGGACGCGAGCATCCCAGATGTTCAGTACTAGTCCTCTTCTTTGGAAGGGGTCTGGTTTTCTGATCTCTGTGAAATATTGTAGTGTGTCGAAGTTTTTAAGGGCACAGGGTGGATGCCTTGGCACTAGGAGCCGAAGAAGGACGTTGTAGCCTGCGATAAGCCTCGGGGAGTTGGCAAACGAGCTGTGATCCGAGGATGTCCGAATGGGGGAACCCGGCTGGGGTCATGCCCAGTCACCTGCATCTGAATACATAGGGTGTAGGGGGGAACGTCGGGAAGTGAAACATCTCAGTACCGACAGGAAGAGATATTCCGTGAGTAGTGGCGAGCGAAAGCGGATGAGGCCAAACCGTGTGTGTGTCAAGCTGTCAGGCGTTGCACATGCGGGGTTGTGGGACCTTCTGACCAGATCTGACAGTCTGGTAGCCAGTAAGAAAGTCGTGTCATAGTCGAACCGCATTGAAAGGCGGACCGTAGTGGGTGTGAGTCCCGTAGACGAAATGGTGCGGCCTGGTTGAGGGGATCCCAAGTAGCACGGGGCCCGTGAAATCTCGTGTGAATCTGGCAAGACCACTTGCTAAGCCTAAATACTACCTAGTGACCGATAGCGGACAAGTACCGTGAGGGAAAGGTGAAAAGTACCCCGGGAGGGGAGTGAAATAGTACCTGAAACCGTGTGCCTACAATCCGTCGGAGCCTCCTTAGCAGGGGTGACGGCGTGCCTTTTGAAGAATGAGCCTGCGAGTTAGTGCTCGGTGGCGAGGTTAACCCGTGTGGGGAAGCCGTAGCGAAAGCGAGTCCGAATAGGGCGGTACAGTCGCCGGGTCTAGACCCGAAGCGAAGTGATCTAGCCATGGGCAGGTTGAAGCGCCGGTAAGACGGCGTGGAGGACCGAACCCACTTAGGTTGAAAACTGAGGGGATGACCTGTGGTTAGGGGTGAAAGGCCAATCAAACTTCGTGATAGCTGGTTCTCCCCGAAATGCATTTAGGTGCAGCGTCACGTGTTTCTTGCCGGAGGTAGAGCTACTGGATGGCTAATGGGCCCTACCAGGTTACTGACGTCAGCCAAACTCCGAATGCCGGTAAGACATAGCGTGGCAGTGAGACTGCGGGGGATAAGCTTCGTAGTCGAGAGGGAAACAGCCCAGATCATCGGCTAAGGCCCCTAAGCGTGTGCTCAGTGGGAAAGGATGTGGAGTTGCACAGACAACCAGGAGGTTGGCTTAGAAGCAGCCACCCTTGAAAGAGTGCGTAATAGCTCACTGGTCAAGTGATTCCGCGCCGACAATGTAGCGGGGCTCAAG
>NZ_JBHWYY010000146.1:0-3302 GCF_042728595.1 Isoptericola sp. NPDC060185
CAACCTCTGGCGGGCCCCGCCCGCCACCCCCGGCGTGCCCCCGCCCCCCCCCCCCCGGGGGGGCCCCCGGGGGCCCCCGCGGGGCCCGGCCGGCCGGGGGGCCGGCCACGACCAGACGCACCCCATCCAGGAGCAGATGCCGTCATGACCACCACCCCCCTGCGGATCGCCGTGCTCAGCGCATGGCACGTGCACGCCGAGGAGTACGGGCGCGCCGCGATCGACCACCACGACACGGAGCTCGTCGCGGTCTGGGACGACGACGCCGAGCGCGGCCGTGACCTCGCCGAGCGGCTCGGCGTCGAGGCCACGACCGACCTCGACGCCCTGCTGGCGCGCGACGACCTCGACGGCGTGACCGTCACCGCCGCCACCAGCGACCACGTCGAGGTGATCGGCAAGGCCCTGGCGGCGGGCAAGCACGTCTTCACCGAGAAGCTGCTCGCCCCGACCGTCGAGGGCTGCGACGCCCTCATCGCCGCCGCCCGGGCCGCCGACGTCCGGCTGGTCGTCTCCCTGCCGCGGCTCACGCACGGCTACACGCTGGCCCTGCGCGAGATCCTCGACGCCGGCACCCTCGGCCGGATCACGTACTCGCGGGTCCGCCTGGCCCACGACGGCTCCACCGCCGACTGGCTGCCGACCCGTTTCTACGACCGCTCCGAGGCGCTGGGCGGCGCCTTCGTCGACCTGGGCGCGCACCCCGTCTACCTCACCCAGCTGATCCTGGGCGACGAGGTCGTCTCGGTGCGCCCCACCTGGACGGACCAGACCGGGCGCGGCGTCGAGGACAACGCGTCGGTCACCGTCGCCACGCCCGACGGCGCGATCGGCGTCATCGAGACGGGCTTCGTCACCCCGGCGAGCCCGTTCACGATCGAGGTGCACGGCACCGACGGCTCCCTGCTGCACGGCTTCGAGACCGACGACGACGGCGCGGCCGTGATGCGCCTGACCACCCGCGAGGGCTCGTCCCGCGTGGACCTGCCCGCCCACCAGCCGATCCTCTTCGCGCAGTGGGCGGACGCGATCCGCTCCGGAGCGGACCTCGAGGACAACCTCGCGCGGGCCCGGTCGCTGACCGCGCTCGTCGAGGCCGCGAGCGCCGTCGCGCTCACCGCAGCGCAGGCCTGACCGACGGCTGCCCCACCGGAGAACCCGCCCCACCGGAGAACTGGACCCACCATGACCGTGACCCCTCCCGTCCGCATCGGCCTGATCGGCGCCGGCGGCATCGCCGGCGCCCACCTCGCGGGGTACGCCACCATCCCCGACCGCGTGACGGTCACCGCGATCGCCGACGCGGTGCCCGAGACCCTCGCCCGTCGCGCCGAGGAGACCGGCGCCCGCGCGTACGCCGACTTCACCGAGCTCGTGAACGACCCGGAGGTCGACGCCGTCGACATCTGCCTGCCGCACCACCTGCACCGGGCGGCGATCGTGGCCGCGGCCAAGGCGGGCAAGCACATCCTCTGCGAGAAGCCGCTGTGCCTGACCGCCGAGGAGGCAGCCGAGGTGCGCGCGGCGGTCGAGGCGGCCGGCGTGACCTTGATGTGCGCGCACAACCAGCTGTTCATGCCCGCCGTCGCCCGGGCCAAGGAGGTCATCGACTCCGGCGTGCTGGGCGACGTCTACGAGGTGCGCACCACCGACTCGTTCTTCAACGACTTCGACCCCGACACCATGGGATGGCGCGCCCACGCCGCGACGAGCGGCGGCGGCGAGTTCATCGACACGGGATACCACCCGACGTACCTGCTGATGCACCTGTCTGGCGGGCGGCCCGTGCAGGCCTTCGCCATGATGTCGACCCATCGCCTGACGTTCATGGAGGGCGAGGACTCCGCCCAGGTGCTCGTGCGCTTCGACAACGGCAGCGTCGGCCAGCTGGTCACCTCGTGGGCCTACGACGCCGCGCCGGGCACCGACCGGTTCAGCGTCGTCGGCTCGAAGGGGTCGCTCAGCTCGGACGGAACGACCCTGCGCGTGAAGGTGCGCGGCGAGGACGAGCAGGTCTACGAGCACGAGGCCGTGAACACCTTCGCCGCGGAGATCGTCGACTTCGTCGACTGCCTCGAGACCGGCCGCCGTCCGCTGAACACGGAGGCCGAGGGGATCGCCGTGCTCGGCATCATCCTCGCGGCCTACGAGAGCGCGCGCACCGGGCAGGCGGTCGACGTCGCCGGCGTGTGACGCGACGACGCGCCGACCGGAGTCGCCGGTCGCCGTCGCCGCGAGCACGGCGGGGCCCGCGGGGACCGACACCGGTCGCCGCGGGCCCTGTGCGTCGTGGGGTCAGAACCCTCCGAAGTCGCCGCCGCCGAAGTCGCCGCCCCCGAAGTCACCGCCGCCGAAGTCCCCGAAGCCGCCCATGTCGCCGCCGGTGTCCCCGCCGTAGCCGGGGTCCGCACCGGCGGCGTCGGTGTACCCGGCGTCACCGCCCGCGTCGGCGCCCGCGTCACCGCCGCCGTCGCCACCGCCCGCGTCGCCGGCGAAGTCCTGCGACGGGTCGCCGAAGGCGGGGCCGAACATCGCGTTGGCCACGGCCGAGCCGATGACGACGCCGGCGACGGTGCCGAGCAGGCTGGAGCCCATCATCGACCCGAAGCTCGGGCCGCGGGCGCCGTACCCGCCCTGCCCGCGGAACGACTGCTCCAGCGTCCCAGGGTTGCGCAGCTCGGCGCGGGTGGCCATGCGGGCGAGGGACTGCGGGTCGTCGGAGGCCGCGCGCTCGGCCGGCGGCAGGCCGGACCCGAGGTCCTGGAGCACGCGCTGCCGCTGCTCCGGCGTCAGGCGGGCGAACGCCTCGGCGTGCGCCTGCTCGACGGCGTCCGGCGGCGCCGTGCGCAGCAGGTAGCGATACCGCTCGACGGCCACCTCGTCGGGGTCGCGGTGCGCCGCAGGCACGCGGTCGCCGGGCCGCCCGGCGGGCTGCTGGTCCGGGTGCGGGGCGTACCCGTGCTTGCCGGGCGACTCGCCGGCGCGGGAGGCGCCGTAGTCGGGCCGCCCGGGCACGCCGTGGTACGAGCGCTCGTCGTGGGTTCTGCCGAGAAGTCGGTCGAGGAGTCCCATACGGGGTGAACGCCTGCCGTGCGGGCGCCGTTCCCGCCGCGGCGAGGATTCTCCCGCCGTCGTGCGATGCGCCCATGCCTGGGCGCATGCCCGCGGACGCCGGGCCCGGGAACGGCGACGGCCCGCACCCCGACGAGCGGGGGGGGGGGCGGGGGGCGCACCCCCCCGGGGGGGCCCCGGCCGGGGGGGGGTTAACAGAGGGCGGGGGGTGTACGCCAGCGGGGGCCACG
>NZ_JBHWYY010000147.1:0-2997 GCF_042728595.1 Isoptericola sp. NPDC060185
GTTGCGCACGTTCTGAGCGTTCAGAACGTGCGCAACCGCCTGTTCGGCGAGAGAGGGGACGGTGCGAAGGGTGGGTCAGTTCGCCGGGAGCCGGCCGCTCAGGTCCGCGGGGAGCTGGTCGCGGATGCCGTCCGGGAGGCTGCCCAGCAGGTCCTCGCACGAGGTGGGGTCGCCCGCCTGGCACTGGCCGCCCAGCTCCTGCAGGCGGTCGGCGTCGCCGAGGGTGCCGGCGAGGTCCCGGAGGTCGTCGAAGGACATGCCGCTCGACAGGCCGCCCAGCAGCAGGTCCGGCACGGACAGGTCGGTCTGCGTGAGGTCCTCGGCCTGCGCCAGCGCCTGCTCGACGTCGTCGCCGTAGGTGTTCCACAGCATCACGCCCGCGATCACGACGATCGCCGTGAACACCACCTGGATCGACCCGAACGTCAGGCCCGTGGCCGCCATGCCGCGGCCGCCCGTGCCGCGTCGGCGCGTGCGGTCCAGGCCCACGCCGCCCAGCACGATCGCGACGACACCCAGCAGCGGCACCACGAACCCGAGGATCCCGGTGACCAGCGCCCCCACGGCCGACGGCTCCGTGCCACGGCGCTGCGGCGCCCGGCCCGCGGGCGCGGGGGTGGGAGCGGCCGGAGCGGGGGCCGCGGCCCACGGCGACGGCGGCGCGGCCGACGGCGCCGGGCGCTGCGCCGGAGCCGGTGCAGGTGCCGGAGCGGGTGCAGGTGCCGGAGCGGGGGCCGCCGCCTGCGGGGCGGCGACGGGCGCCCGGAGCGAGCCCACCGGCCGGGACGACGCTGTCCGCAACGGCGGCGCCGGCAGCGGGGTCGTGCCCGCCGTCTGCGGGGCGAACACCTGCGTCCGCTCGACCGGCTGCGCCGCGAACACCTCCGTCCGGTCCCCACCCTGCGGGGCCAGGGCCTGCGTCGCGTCGGCGCCCTGCGCCGCGAAGACCTGCGTCCGGTCCGCGCCCTGCGGCGGCAGCGCCTGCGTCGCGTCAGGGCCCTGCGCCGCGAAGACCTGCGTCCGGTCCGCGCCCTGCGGCGGGAGGACCTGGGTCCCGGCGCCGTCCGGCGGGGGCGGCGCGGCCGGCACGACCTGGGTGCCGTCCTCGCGCGGCGGGATCGCACGGGTGGGCGGGGTGTCGTGGGCGTCGTACCCGCGCGGGTGGCTCATGGTCCTCCTGGTCGGTGCGGCGGCGGCCGGTGCCGGACGGCGGTGCCCGCTCCGTCGTGCGTCGTCGCGCCGGGCGCCGTCCGACCCGCGATGCTACCCACCCGACGACCCCCGGCGGCAGCCCCGACGGGTCTCCACGCAGGACCTTCGCAACCGCCTAAGGGCTACCGCCCCAGCAGCAGCGCCGACGAGTCGAACGTCGTCTGGAAGTCCTCCGGGTCGAACTGCGAGACGAACACGGCCGCGAAGACGATGAACACGATCCACGCGACGATCCCGACCGCGCCCAGCACGATGCCGGCGATCGCCATCCCCTTGCCCTGCTGCCCCGTGCGCGAGATGCGCGAGAGGCTGATGATGCCCAGCACCACCGGCACGATCGCCAGGCCGAGGATGCCGGTGACCAGCGCCGCGATCGACCAGCCGTCCGTGCCCGCCGACGGCGCGTACGGCTGCTGCCCGTACGGCTGGGCGTACGGCTGCTGCGGGTACCCGGGCGGCTGCTGCCCCGGCGGCTCCTGGCCGTACGGCTGCTGCGCGTACTGCTGCGACGGGTCGCCGTACGCGGGCATCCCGCCCGGCTGCTCCCCCGCCCCCGGCTGCTGGCCGGCGTCCGGCTGGGGGTAGCCGGGCGGCTGCTGGTACGGGTCGGGCCGCGGCGTCGCGCCCGGGTCGGCCGCCTGGTCCGGCCGGGGTGCGTACGGGTCCGGCTGGTTGCCGTCGTCCTGGCTCATGACCGTTCCTCCTCGTCGACGCCGCGCGACGGGCGCCCCCGGCCGCGTCCTGCTCCTCCCACTATGCCGGAGGGGAGGGTCCCTCCGCCGGACGTCGCGGCAGGTCGTGCCCGTCGTTCACCCCGGCGTTCACCCCAGCGTTCACCCCGTCGGCGCTCCTCACGCGCCGCTCGGGCTGCCATGCTGGGACCCGGCGGGCCGAGCCAGGGACTTGGCCCGCCACCGTCCGCCGGACCGGGGAGGGCACGTGCGCGTCATCGTCGTCGGGGGCGGGATCATCGGGCTCGCGACGGCGGCACGCCTCGCCCGCCGCGGCGACGAGGTCACCGTGCTCGAGAAGGAGCACGAGCTCGCCTGCCACCAGACCGGCCGCAACTCCGGCGTCGTCCACTCCGGCCTCTACTACGCGCCCGGCAGCCTCAAGGCCCGGCTCGGCGTCGCCGGCGCCGCTTCCATGACGCGCTTCGCCGCCGAGCACGGCGTCCCCGTGGCCACGACCGGCAAGCTCGTCGTCGCCACCGACGCCGGCGAGCGTGACCGGCTGCGCGCCCTCGCCGAGCGCGGCGCCGCCAACGGGGTCCCCGTCCGGGAGCTCGACCCCGTCGAGGCCCGCGAGCACGAGCCCGACATCGCCTGCGTCGGCGCCCTGCGCGTGGAGACGACCGGCGTCGTCGACTACCGCGAGGTCTGCGCCGTCCTCGCGGGCCAGGTGCGCGCGGCGGGCGGCACCGTGCTGCTCGGCCGCGCCCTGCACGGCGCCACCGTGGTGGGCACGCAGGTGCGGGCCGAGGTCGACGCCGTCCGCACCCGCCACCGGCACGAGCACGTCGCCGACGCCCTCGTCGTGTGCGGCGGCCTGCACGCCGACCGCCTCGCCCTGGCGTGCGGCGTCGACCCCGGCGCGCGCATCGTGCCGTTCCGCGGCGAGTACTTCGACCTCGCCGACGGCGCCGCCGACCGCGTGCGCGGCCTCGTCTACCCCGTGCCCGACTCGCGCTTCCCCTTCCTCGGCGTGCACCTCACGCGCGGCGTGCACGGCGACGTGCACGCCGGCCCCAACGCCGTCCTCGCCCTCGCGCGCGAGGGCTACCGG
>NZ_JBHWYY010000148.1:0-2902 GCF_042728595.1 Isoptericola sp. NPDC060185
GGGCGGCCCGCACCTGGTGCGGGCCGCCCCTTCGAACTACCTCGGCGAGTTGTGAACTACCTCGGCACCTATCGGGGGGCCGGGGTCTCGAGGTCGAAGCCCGGGTCGACATCGACGATCTCCAGCAGCTCGCCGATGCGCGTGACCTCGAGGAGGAAGCGGACGGTGGGCGGGGCGCGCAGCACCCGCACGCGGTGCGGGCTGCGCGACGCGAGCCGTGCGAGGAACGCCACACCCGAGGAGTCCATGAAGGTGACGTGGTGGGCATCGATCTCCACGGGGAGCCCGGAGCCCTCGGCGTCGGAGATCGCCTCGCCCAGCTCGGCGCCGATGTCCGCGTCGATCTCGCCGGACAGCACGACGCGGGCGCGCGAAGCACCGACGATCACGTGCACGCTGGCGGGATCGCCCAGGTCGGGCGGCATGTCCGCTTCCTTGACGTCCGCACGCCGCAGGTCACGTGGGGTCGTGTTCGATCCGTCGTGCACGGTGCTCCTTCCACGCGCGGGGCGTTCATCTCGAGTCTCGGCCGACACCAATCTACGGTTGAATGACCAGCAAGAACACCAACCAGGGCGGGGAATCTTGGCAGTGGAGGCATTATGACCGAATCATCCGGTCCTGTGCCGCCCCTCCCCGGGGGATTTCTTGACGCCGCCGTCGCGGACTCCGTCATCCCGGTCTTCGTGACCGGCTCGTGGGGCGACGGCATGCCCGTGCTGTGGGTCAACGACGCGTTCACCCACGAGACCGGGACGGACGCGGCCCGTCTCGCCGCGCTCGGGAGCCACGCCCTGCTGTCCCTCGTCGTGGACGACGCCGACCGCGCTCGCAGCCAGGACGAGCTCCGCGCGGGGCGCCCCACGACGCGCCTGGTGCGCGGCCGCCGCGCCGACGGGTCCCTCACCTGGTGGCAGCTGACGGTGTCTCCCGTGCGGGACGCGGACGGGGCCGCCGCCCGCTGGTTCGGCACCGCCACCGACGTCTCGACGCACGTGGAGCGGCAGGCCGCGCAGCTCGCCTCCCTCGAGGTCGAGCGCCGCGAGCGCGCCGACCTGGACCTCATCGCCCAGACGACGGAGCTGCTCGGCGACCTGGAGTACCCGTACGCCCTGCGCGACATCGCCGACCTGCTCCGCTCCGTCGTGCCGTGGGCGGGGTTCTACGTCAACGACGACGGCCTGCTCTTCGCGGACGGCGTGGACGTCGCCTCGCCGCCGAGCGGGCGCGGCCGGCGGCACGCCCGCTACGTGCCCGAGGCCCCCGAGGCGGACGCCGCCGACCGGCCGCCGCACGACGGGCACGAGCCGCCCCGCGACGAGGTCCAGGACCTGCTCGAGGGCGTCGTCGAAGGGCCCGTGATGCTCCGGCTCGACGCACGCTTCCCGGCGCACTCGGCCTCCGGGTGGCTGCGCCGCGACCTGCTGCGCCGGGTGGTCGAGGAGACAGGCGCCCTGCCGCGCGCCGTCGTCGTGCACGCCGTGGCCGGCCGCCGCCGCGTGCTCGGCCTCCTCGCCACCTGGCACGGCGTCGGGGTCGCCGCCGACGGCACCGTCACCGAGGACCCCCGGGCCCCCGCGTCCGAGCCGCAGCACGTGCACACCGTGATCGAGGTGGTCGCCCGCCGCGCCGGCACCGCCATCGACAACGCGCGCCTGTACGCGCGCGAGCACCGGCTCGCCGAGGCCCTGCAGCGGGCCATGCTGCCCGAGCAGGCCGACGTCTCCGGCCTCGACGTGTGGACCTACTACGCGCCCAACGCCGAGCACGCCCAGGTGGGCGGCGACTGGTACGACGTGCTGCAGATCAGCGACGGCACCGTCGGCCTCGTCGTCGGGGACGTGGTCGGGCACGACGTCGAGGCCGCGGCCGCCATGGGGCAGCTGCGGTCCGTGGTCCGCTCGTACGCGTTCGAGCTCGCCACGCCCGGGATCGTCGTGGACCGCGTCGACCAGCTCGTCACCGGCATGCGGATCCCGCGCTCCGCCTCCATGGTCTACGCGACGCTGCGGCACCAGCCCGACGGCGACGCCTGGACCGTGCAGTACACCCGCGCCGGGCACCTGCCCCCGCTGCTCCTGCGCGACGGCACGGTCACGCAGCTCGCGGGCGGGGCGGGCTCGCTCGTCGGGTTCGGGTCGAAGCCCCGCACCACCGGGCAGGCCGAGCTGCGCCGCGGCGACGTCATGCTCTTCTACACCGACGGGCTCATCGAGCGCCGCGACCGGTCGCTCAAGGTGGGGCTCGACGCCCTCGTCGAGACGTCCGCCCGCATCACCGCGCGCGACGCCGCCGGCGTGGGGGAGGAGCTGCTGTCCCGGCTCGCCGACGCCCCCGAGGACGACGTCGCGCTCGTCGTCGTCCGCGTGCCCGACCCCGTCGCCGACGCCGAGACCCAGCCGCTGAGCCCCCGCTCCCGGCGCTGGCTGCTGCCCAGCGAACCCGCGTCCATCGGCCGCGCCCGGCACGCCGTGCTCCGCACCTGCCAGGCGTGGGGGCTGCCGGAGTCCGCGTCCGCCGAGCTCGTCGTCTCCGAGCTCGTCGCCAACGGCGTGCTGCACGGGTGGGGCAACATCGCCCTGCGCCTCTTCGACACCGGCGACGGCCTGCGCATCGAGGTGGAGGACTCCAACCCCGCGCCGCCCGTCACCACCGACGGGCACCCCAACCGCGTCGGCGGGTTCGGGATGCAGATCGTCGAGCGGCTGGCGGACTGGGGGTGGCGGCCCGCCGGGTCCGGGAAGCTGGTGTGGGCGAAGCTGCACGCTTCTTCGGTGCCGGGGTAGCTGTTCCGGGGTGCTGTTGCTCGTGGTTGCTTCCGCGCGGGGCCGGGGCGTTCGTGTCGCGAGGCGCGCCATCCGCCGCTCGTTCCTCGCGGCTCCCGCCAGGCCCGACCAGCCTC
>NZ_JBHWYY010000149.1:0-2315 GCF_042728595.1 Isoptericola sp. NPDC060185
TATACTCCCCCCCCCGGGGCGCCGGCGGGGCGGGGCCCCCCCCCCCCCTCACCCCGGGGGGGCCCCCCCCGCCCCCGCGCGCGGCCCCGGCCCCCCCCCCGGGGGGCCCCGGGACGCGCCCCGCGCCGGGCTGCTCCCGGCGCTCGCGCCTTCGAGAGGGGCAGAGCCATGACGGCTCAGCAGACCATCGCGCTCGACGCGCCCGAGCCCGGGCGTGACATCCACTCCGACCCCGTCGGCCGGACGGTGCGCAGCGTGCGGCACGGCGGCCAGGTCCGGCCGCGCCCCGGGTCGCACCCGCGGCCCGGCACCGACCCGGGGTCGTCACCGGCGCCCTTGCTCACCGAGACGGAGCTCGCCGTCCTGCGCGATCTCGTCGAGGACAGGTTCGAGGCGACGACGTCGTTCGACTACCTCTTCCGCGACCTGCGCGGGCGGTTCCCGGCGGCGCACCTGCCGGTCACCGGCCGCGGCGCCCCGCCCCAGGGGCCGATCTCCAACCGGACCGTCACCGCCGTCGTCGCGTCCCTGAAGAAGCTGGGCGCCGCGATGGTCGAGCCGGCCGGGCCGCCGAACCCGGCGCTCGACTCCACGATCCCCGCGGTCTACACGTACTGGGGTCAGTTCATCGACCACGACATCACTCTCAACACCAACGGGCCGGACGGGCCGCCGGAGCCGGGGGAGCCGCCGCGGCCGGGCGACCTCGTGCTCGGGGACATCGTGTCCGACCCGTTCTCGGCGTTCCCGCCGGAGGTCGTGGTGCGCAGCCTGCACAACGGGCGACACCCGTTCCTCAACCTCGACAGCCTCTACGGCAGCGGGCCGCGCTTCCCCGGGGAGCCGGGCCGCGGGACCACCCGCAGCGAGGCCGCCTACGCCACGACCGACCCGGCCAAGCTCGCGCTCGGCCGGGTGGCGACGACGGCGGTCCCCGGCTTCGAGCTCGTGGCGCCCGGCGACGACCCGCAGCGCGACCTGCCGCGGTTCTCCGCCGCCGAGGTCGCGGGGATGTCGGCGGACGTGGCGGACCGCCCGGCACCCGGGTCGGCGAAGATCCCCGAGGGGCGCAACGACGAGAACCTCGTCGTGGCCCAGCTCCAGGTGGGGTTCATCCGCTTCCACAACGCCGTCGTCGACTGGGTCCGGGCCACCGAGCCCTGGCTCACGGTGGACGACCGTGCGGTGTTCGACCGCGCGCAGCGGCTCACCCAGCACCACTACCAGTGGCTCGTCGTGCACGACTACCTGCGCACCCTCACCAAGCCGGGCGTGCTCGACGAGGTCCTCGTGGAGCCTTCCCTGCTGTTCCGGCCGCGGCGCCCGGTCGCGATGCCGCTGGAGTTCGCCGTCGCGGCGTTCCGGTTCGGGCACTCGATGGTGCGCGGCGGCTACGACTTCAACCTCAACTTCGGCAAGGTCGTGCCGCCGGCGGCGGCGCCCCGCGCGGCGTTCGCGAGCCTCGAGCAGCTCTTCGAGTTCACCGGGGGCGGCGGCCTCGTCCCGACGGGCGCGCCCCGCGGCGACGTCCTGCCGTCCAACTGGCCGATCGACTGGTCCCGGTTCGTCGACAAGGGCGACCCCGACCGCCGCCGGTCCGCGGCGAAGATCGACCCGTTCCTCGCGGCGGGGCTCGCGACGATGCGCAACGAGGGCAACGACGCAGGCCTGGCTCCCCGGGTCAGCGCGCTGCTCAAGCAGCTCGCGCAGCGCAACCTGCTGCGCGGGTACTGGCTGTCGCTGCCCACGGGGGAGGCGGTGGCCCGTGCGCTGCACGTGCCCGCGCTGACGCCCGAGCAGCTCACCCGCGGCGCCGCGCAGGAGGTCAAGGACGCGCTGGCGGAGCTCGACGGCACGCCCCTGTGGTACTACGTGCTCAAGGAGGCCGAGATCCAGGGGAACGGCAACTTCCTCGGGGACGTCGGCAGCCGGATCCTGTGCGAGACGTTCGTCTACCTGCTCACGGCGGACGCCGACTCGTTCCTCAACGAGGGCTGGACCCCCGCGCAGGGGGTGCGGGCCGACGGCGGGAAGATGATCACGACCCTCCCCGACCTGCTCCGGTTCGCGGGTGTCCTCACCCTCGACGACGGCACGACGTTCCGGCAGGTCGACGGCCGGCCGGCGGGGCACGACGGGGACTGACCGCCCGTCGGGATCGAGAGGCTCGTCGAGAGATGTGTCGTGGCCCACGTCGCGGGGGCCGCCCGGCCCCCCCCGGCGGGGCCCGGGGGGGGGTGGGGGGGGGGGCGGGGGGCCGCCCCGGCCCCGCCCCCCCCCCGGACCGGGCCCCCGCCCCCCCCCCCACCCCCCCC
>NZ_JBHWYY010000150.1:0-2191 GCF_042728595.1 Isoptericola sp. NPDC060185
ACGCGACGGGGAGCGCCGCCGTCGCGGGGCAGGGACGTCAGGCCTGCGGGGGCTTCGTCATCGACAGCACGTCGAGGGCCGAGTCGAGCTGGGCCTCCGTGACCTCGCCGCGCTCCACGAAGCCGAGGTCGACGACGGCCTCGCGCACCGTCATGCCCTGCTTCACCGAGTGCTTCGCGACCTTCGCGGCCGCCTCGTAGCCGATCACGCGGTTCAGCGGCGTGACGATCGACGGCGACGACTCCGCGAACGCGCGGGCCCGGTCCACGTTGGCGGTGATGCCCGAGACGGTCTTGTCGGCCAGGACACGCGAGGCGTTGGCGAGCAGGCGGGTCGACTCCAGCACGCCCTGCGCGATGACGGGGATCTGCACGTTGAGCTCGAACGACCCGCTCGCGCCGGCCCACGCGACGGTGGCGTCGTTGCCGATCACGCGCGCGGCGACCATGAGCACGGCCTCCGGGATCACCGGGTTGACCTTGCCCGGCATGATCGAGCTGCCCGGCTGCAGGTCGGGGATGGCGATCTCGCCGAGGCCGGTGTTCGGGCCCGAGCCCATCCAGCGCAGGTCGTTGCAGATCTTCGTGATGGACACCGCGATGGTGCGCAGCGCGCCGGACAGCTCGACGAGGCCGTCGCGCGCCGACTGCGCCTCGAAGTGGTCGCGCGCCTCGGTCAGCGGCAGGCCCGTGTCCTCGCGCAGCAGCTCGATGACGCGCTGCGGGAAGCCAGCGGGGGTGTTGATGCCGGTGCCGACGGCCGTGCCGCCCAGCGGTACCTCGGCGGCGCGGGGCAGCGCCGTCTCCACGCGCTCGACGCCGTAGCGGATCGCGGCCGCGTACCCGCCGAACTCCTGCCCGAGGGTCACGGGGGTGGCGTCCATGAGGTGCGTGCGGCCCGACTTCACGACCGTGGCGAACTCGTCCGCCTTCGCGCCCAGGGCGTCGGCCAGGTGCTTCAGCGCCGGGACCAGGTCGTTGATCGCGGCGGCGGTGGCGGCCACGTGGACGGACGTCGGGAAGACGTCGTTCGACGACTGCGAGGCGTTGACGTGGTCGTTCGGGTGCACGTCCTTGCCGAGCGAGCGAGTGGCCAGCGTGGCCAGCACCTCGTTGGTGTTCATGTTGGACGACGTGCCGGAGCCCGTCTGGAACACGTCGATCGGGAAGTGCGCGTCGTACGCGCCCGAGGCGACCTCGTCGGCGGCGGCGACGATCGCGTCGGCGACGTCCTGGTCGAGCACGCCCAGCTCGGCGTTGGCGCGCGCCGCGGCCTTCTTGATCCGGGCCAGGGCCTCGATGTGCCCGCGCTCGAGCGTGGTGCCGGAGATCGGGAAGTTCTCCACGGCGCGCTGCGTCTGCGCGCGGTAGAGGGCGTGCGCCGGGACGCGCACCTCGCCCATCGTGTCGTGCTCGATGCGGTACTCGGTCTCGCCCGCGCCGGACGCGCCGGGGACGACGGTGTCGGAAGTCATGCCTCTATCGTGCCGCACCCGCGGGACCGGTCCGTCGTGAGCCGGGTCACGCCCGCCCGTCGGTGGCCGCCGCCAGGATGGACCCGTGACCTTCACCCACGTGGTCCTGTACCGCGCGATGAACCTGGGACACCGCGGCAGCCCGGTGCGCGCCGCGCTCGAGGGCGCGCTGCTCGACGGCGGCGCGGCGGCCGTGCGCTCCTTCCAGACCAACGGCACCGTGCTGCTCGACGTCGGGCCGGGCGGGGACGCCGCGGCGGTCGCCGTCGTCCGGGCGGCGGCGCCGGTGCTCGCCGACGGGTGCGGCTACGCGGGGGCGGCGCTGGTGCGCTCGCTCGACGACGTGGCCGCCGCCGTCGAGGGCGACCCGTTCGCCCTCACGCGCGACGAGCGCACGTACCGCGAGACGGTGACCTTCGTCGACGGCGGGGATCCGTTGTCCGTGGCGCTGCCGTGGACGGACCCGCGCGACCTGCTCGACCTCGTGGCCGCCCGGCCGGGGGTGGTGCTCGGCGTGGCACGCGGCGGGCCGGGCGCCGGGGGCGACCCGAACTCCGCCGTCGAGCGGTTCACCGGGGGAGTCGCGACCACCCGGACCCTCGGCACCGTGGGGGGGGGGCGGGCCCCCCCCCCGGCCGGGGGGTGCCCGTCCGGGGGGCCCGGGTGGGGGTGGGTGTCATATAAAAAAAATAACGAGCCCACCACATTACAAGTGTT
>NZ_JBHWYY010000151.1:0-2015 GCF_042728595.1 Isoptericola sp. NPDC060185
GTGGACTCCTTCGATCGGCTCGGTGCGGGTCGTCAGGTTGTGGCCCCAGATGGAGCGGGCGTCGTGGTCGAAGCCGAGCACACTCACCGCACCGGTCGACATCGCGAAGCGGCGTCCCTCACGCACCGCGAACTCCGCCCAGCGCGCGATCAGCACCCGCGAGAAGTGCCCGTGACCGACCAGGACCACGTCGCGCCGCGCCAGCTCCGGCTCCGCCCGGGCGAGTACCCGATCGGCCCTGGCGCCCACCTGTTCGGCCGTCTCCCCGCCGGGCACGGGCGCGGTCCACACCGTCCAGCCGGGGACGGTCTCGCGGATCTGCGCGGTCGTGATGCCCTCGTACTCGCCGTAGTTCCACTCGACCAGATCGTCGTCGACCTCGATCGGCGACAGACCTGCCAGTTCGGCGGTGTGTCGCGCCCGCAGGCGCGGACTGGTGAAGCACAGCGGATCGCGCAGGTCGAGGGATTTCAGCACCAGCCCGGCCGCGACGGCCTGGGTTTCGCCCAGCTCGGTCAGCGGCAAGTCGGTGAAGCTGGTGTGCTTGCGCTGACTCGACCACTCGGTTTCGCCGTGGCGCAGCAGGACCAGGCGGGCATCGGGTGTGGACATGGTTCCATCATGGCAGTGCGGGTTCAGCCGAGCGCGTAGAGCTGTCCGCCGCGGCGTTCGAAGACCGTGTTGCCCAGGACGGCGGTGGAGATGGTGTCGCCGCGGTAGTCGGTGCGCGCGAGCGGGATCTGGGCGACGGTCGCGCCGTTGCCGCTGTCCACCGCGAGCTGCCCGTCGGGGACCGGGACCAGCAGCCTGCCCGCCATCAGGGCGGGGGTGCCTAGTGCGTCGCGCACCGTCCAGACCGGCTGTAATGAGCTGGAGCTCAAGGCGATCAGGCTGTTGCCGGTGAAGACGTAGATGGCCGAGCCGAGACGGGTCACCGTGGTGCGCTCGTCCCACGGGGCGGCGAGCTGGTAGGTCGCGATCTCGTTGCCGGTGCCGTCGTGCACGGCGATCCTGGCCGGCAGCCCGAGGCCGGTGGCGGTCGCGGGCGTCGGCGGGTAGTAGACCGCGATCTTGTTGTCCGACACCGCGATCACCCGCATCTGCGGCGCGTCGGCACCCGGTGCGGTGAGCACCCGCGAGCCGTATTCCTCGGGGGCGGTCGATTCCTTCGGCGCCGGATTGAGCACGGTCAGCCGGTCGGTCGCGTCACCCGGGCAGCGCTCGAGCACGGCCAGCCGCGAGGAACTCGACGCGGCCGACCGCAGGGCACATCCGTTGCGCGGCTGGGTGTTCGGATTCACCGGGGCATCCACGTAGCCGTACTCGAGCGTGCGTACCAGATCCGAACGCCACATCTCCAGCCGGTTCGCGCCGAGCGCCAGCAGGTAGGTGCCGTCACCGCTGACACGGATCTCGTCGTCCATGTAGCTGCTGCGCGCGACCCGGCGCGCACCGGTATCGGCCTCGAGCATCACGGACTGGCTGCACCCACGCTGATCGCGATAGGTCGCGATCACGGTCCCGAACTGCGACTCGACCCCGCACAGCGGCATATCCCGGCGATACCACCACAGCTGATTGCCGGTGAGCGGATCGCGCCCACTCACGGTGCCGTGGTCGCCGGTCACCACCACATTGCCCGACGTGAGCGCGCGCCTGCTCGACTCGTCGGCGGCGTGCCACTGCTCGCGCAAGGTGGTGGGCAGCTGGGTGGCCGCGGTGATGGTGGGGGCGGGGGAGGCCGCCGTCACCGAATCCGTTCCGGTGGCATCGGCGCGCGCCCATACGACGAACGCCGCCACCACGAGGGTGACGGCGATCGCGACTGCTACGAAGATATCGGCGCGCGTCCGCCGTTCGGGTGCGAGCACGAAGGCGACACTAGCCGATCGGCATCACTGGGCCGAGTTCGCCGTCGTGTGCGGGGGTGACGGGTTCTGGGGTGGGGATTCGGGCTTCGGTAGTCCCAGGTCGGTTCGACTGTGTTTGTCGGCGCGCTGGCGCGCGCGTGTCCG
>NZ_JBHWYY010000152.1:0-1607 GCF_042728595.1 Isoptericola sp. NPDC060185
ACTCGATTCCCCTGGCGCGGCGCACGGTGGTGATCGTCGATGACGGGATCGCGACCGGGGCCACGATGGTGGCCGCGTGCCGGGTGGCGCGGGCGCAGCGGCCGGATCTGCTGGTGGTGGCCGTGCCGGTGTCCGCGCCCGAGGCGGCACGGCGGGTCGAGCGCGAATGTGATGAGCTCGTCTGTCTGTGGACGCCCACCGACCTGGGTGGAGTCGGCATGGCGTACAGCGACTTTCACCAGCTCGACGATGACGAGGTGATCGCGCTCCTGCGCTGAGACGCCTGTCGACCTCAGCCGAAGCACTGACCTTCGCCGCGGTAGGTGGGAACCGTCGTGCGGGTGCCCGCCTCGTCGACCAGATGGAGCTCGGCGAAGCGTTCGCACAGTTCGCCCGCCTTGGCATGGCGGAACCAGACACGATCACCGATCTCGAGTTCGGCGCCACCGGCCAGCGGCGTCTGGACTTCGCCCGCGCCTTCGGAGCCGAGCAGCTTCAGCCCGGCGGGCCACACGGGGACCGGGACGCGGCTCGGACCCGCGGGGCCCGACGCGATGTAGCCGCCCGCGAAGACGGTCGCGATGGTCGGTGCGGGTTTGCGCAGGACCGGGGTGGCGAAGAACAGCGCGGGGCGGGGCGTGAACGAGCGGTAGTGGTCGAACAGGGTCGGCACGTAGAGGCCGGAACCGGCGGTCACCTCGGTGACATCGGGATCGGTGATCGAGACTTCGATCGAACCGGTGCCACCGCTGTTGACGATCTCCAGCGGGCCCGTCACCGCCCGGACAGCATCGACCACCCGGGTACGGCGGCGCCCGATTTCGAGTGCGGACAGGCGTTTCACCACGCGCACCGCGGGGTTGCTGTCGGGCAGTCCGGCGATCTGCGACTCGTAGGTCATCACACCGACCACAGCGAACCCGCGCCGCAGCGCCTCGGCGGCCAGCGCGGCGGCGTCCTCGGGGCTGCGCACGGGCGAGCGCCGGGCACCCAGGTGCAGGGGGCCGATCCGCAAAGCCGCGTCGACGTCGAGGCAGACGCGGGGGTGGACCAAGTCGGTGCCGAGCGCGGCCCGGGTGAGTTCGAGCTGGGCGACATCGTCGATCATCAGCGTGATCGCCTCGAGCAGGGCCGGGGCGGCAGCCAGTTCGGCCAGCGCGGCACGGTCGAGAACCGGGTACCCGAGCAGCACGTCGCGGGCGCCGAGGCGGACCAGCCAGATGGCCTCACGCAGCGAGTACGCCATGATCCCGGCGAAGCCGTCGCGGGCGGTCAGTCCGTCGCCGAGTACACGCTCGAGCACCGCCCGGCAGCGCACGGATTTACTCGCCACCCGCACCGCGATGCCGTTCGCGCGCCGGACCAGGTCGGCGGCGTTGCGGTCGAGCGCGGTCAGGTCGACGGCGGCCAGCGGCGGGTCGAGCTCCGCGGTCGCCGCGTGCAGATGATGCAGCGATGTCGTCGGTGTCACACGACTACTGAACCACCTATTTGGTCAGTCGTCCAGCATTGCGCGTCAGCTTTCGACCGCCTTCAGCGTCAGGCAGCCGACCAGGTCGTCGATCACCACGAGGATCGTCTCGTCGTTGCCGTCGGCCAGCCAGCGC
>NZ_JBHWYY010000153.1:0-1402 GCF_042728595.1 Isoptericola sp. NPDC060185
GGGCCAAACGCCCGCTCACAACGTCTCGGCCTGCGGGAACACACAATCTTCGCGCTTCCTCTCGTGGCGGGTCACGACGGCCCGCTGCGTCCTGCACACGCTCGGCCTAGGCTGCTGGGGACGCCCGCGGCAGACGCCGGAGCCCGCGGCGCGCGGCCCAGGTGCCGGCGGTGGCGGCGGGCGTCGGACCGACGCCCCCGACCCTGGACCCGACGCTTCGTGACCTCCTCCCCCCGCACCCCCGACCCGAGCGGCCCGGCCGACGAGCCGCGCGCCGAGGCCCCCAAGGCCCGGCTCTCGCTCACGCAGGTCGTGGCCAGCGCGCTCGCCGCGGTGAGCGCCACGGTCCTCATGTCGTTCTTCGGCGTCGCCGGGACGATCATCGGGGCCGGCCTCGCGAGCATCGTCACCGTGATCGGCAACTTCCTGTGGACGCGTTCGATCGAGAAGACGCACGAGCAGCTC
Source organism: Isoptericola sp. NPDC060185 (assembly GCF_042728595.1). Lineage (NCBI taxonomy): Bacteria > Bacillati > Actinomycetota > Actinomycetes > Micrococcales > Promicromonosporaceae > Isoptericola > Isoptericola sp. NPDC060185. The sequence goes on from NZ_JBHWYY010000153.1 coordinate 466, forward strand.
AAGCCCGTCGTGACGCAGCTGGCGTCGAAGTCGCGGCGCACCACGGAGACCTCGCGGGGCACGGTCGTGACCGTCGCCGACGCCGGCGGCGGCACGACGGTGGAGACGGACGTGGCCGCGGAGTCCGCCGTCCCGTCCCCGCCCGACGACGGTGACGTCCCTCCCGACGACGGCGCCACCGGGCCGCAGGGGTCTGCCGAGGAGCCCGCGGAGGAGCCGCGCAACGCGTGGCTGCGGTTCGTCGAGAAGCACGGGACGAAGAAGGTGCTCGCCGTGTCCGCCGCGGCGCTGTTCGTCGTGGTCATGGGCGTGGTGCTCGTGATCGAGCTCGCGATCGGGAAGCCGCTCTCCGACGCCGTGCGCGGCCAGGAGGGCTCCGGCACGAGCATCAGCCGCAGCTCCAGCGACCACGGCGGTTCCACCCCGGAGCCGACGCCGTCCAGCCCCGCCGAGGACCCGGCGAACGTGCCCGGCACCGACCAGGGCACCGACGACCCCGCGACCGGCACCACCGACGGGACCACCGACACCCCGACCCAGGAGCCCACGCCGGACACCACCGGCGGCACCGACTCCGGGAAGGACCCGATGACCGGCGACGGCACCGACGGGACCACGGACAACCCCACGGACGGCACGGGCGGCGGCACCGACTCCGGCACCTCGGGCGGGTCCGACGGCGGCACGGACGACGGCACGAGCGGTGGGACGACCGGCGACGGCACGACCGACGGCGGCGACACGAGCGGCGGCACGGACACGGGCAGCGGCACCGGCTCGACCGACGCCGAGCCGGGCGCCGGCACCTCGTCCGGCGGCTCCGCCCAGGAGGGCGCGACGCCCACGCCGACCCCCGCGTCCTGACCACGCTCCCCAGACGCCGAACAGGCAGTTGACACCGTGATCGCGCCTCGAGGGGCGCGATAACGGTGTCAAC
>NZ_JBHWYY010000154.1:0-1393 GCF_042728595.1 Isoptericola sp. NPDC060185
CGCCCGCCGGGGAGATCGAGGACCTCGGCGTCCTGCCGGGGATGTGGGACGCCGTCGCGACGCGAGCGGTCGCGTACCCGAGGTGTCCCTCGACACAACCTTTTCGCCGTCCGGAGCGTCGTGGCAGGTGAACGACCTGGCACAGGTCACGATCTCGACACGACCGGAGTGCTGCGGTAGCGGACCGGGCGGGCGCGGGGCACGGTGGTACCCCGCGGCGCACCCGGTACGCCGCCACACCGGCGCGGAAGGGGCACGATGCGTACGGTTCCCAGGACTCGACGACGCCGCGCGGCGTCCTTCCTCGGCGTGCCGGTGGTGCTCGCCCTCGTGCTCGGGGGCTGCGCCCCCTCGTCCGGGGACGGCGGCCAGGCCGAGCCGGGAGCCGCCCCGACGGACACGGTGACGACCTCGGCCCCGTCGGGCACCGCCTCGGACGACGGCGTGCTGGGCTCGGCGTCCGACGACGCGGCGCAGCAGCAGGCGGAGCAGGACGCGGCGGACCAGAAGGCCTCCGACGACGCCGCGAAGAGGGCCGAGGAGAAGAAGAAGGCCGAGGCCGCCGAGAAGGCGAAGAAGGCCGAGGAGAAGGAGGCGGCGGAGAAGAAGGCCGCCGAGGAGGCCGCCGCCCAGGAGGCGGCAGAGCAGAAGGCGGCCGACGAGGCCGCGGCCAAGAAGGCCGCCGAGGCGCGCGACAAGCTGATCTCCTACGGCGACTCCGGCGCGAAGGTCACCGCCCTGCAGGAGCGCCTGCAGGAGCTGGGCTACTTCCTCCAGGACGCGGACGGCACGTACGGCCCGGCCACGCAGCAGGCGGTGTGGGCGCTGCAGAAGGCCGCCGGCCAGTACCGCGACGGCGTCGTCGGGCCGAAGACGCAGGCCGCCCTCGACGACGGCGTCCGGCCCCGCGCGCACTCGTCGTCGGGCAAGGCCGTCGAGATCGACCTGGACCGCCAGCTCCTCATGACCGTGGAGAACGGCAAGGTCACGCGGATCTTCAACGCCTCGTCGGGCAACGGCGACACGTACGAGGCCAAGGGCCGCACGTACCACGCGTCCACACCGCGCGGCTCGTTCGCGGTGTACATGGAGCGCAACGGGATGCACGAGTCCACGCTGGAGCTCGGCTCGATGTACCGGCCCAAGTACTTCTCCGGCGGGTACGCGGTGCACGGCTCGTCGTCGATCCCGCCGTTCGCCGCGTCGCACGGGTGCGTCCGCGTGTCGAACGCCGCCATCAACTGGCTCTGGGACTCGTGGGGCATGCCCAAGGGCACGCCCGTCATCCTCTACTGACCCCGGCTGTTGTGAGCGGGCGTTTGGCCTTCAGCCAGGCTTTATGTTTTGTGTCGCCATGATCCGCAGTAATTTTGGTTATTGGCGTTGTTGTCCC
>NZ_JBHWYY010000155.1:0-1331 GCF_042728595.1 Isoptericola sp. NPDC060185
GTTTCCTGGTGACCGGACGGCCGGCGAGATGGGGTAGTGCCGCCTCGGTGATCGCCGAATAGTAGGCGATCACTTCGCCTTTCGTCGTGCCGGTCTCCGGGTACAGCACCTTGTCGAGGTTGCTGAGCTCAACCTCGATGTCCGGTTCACCCGGCGCGCCCCGAAATTCCCGGCGGACCATCGACGCGATCGGACGGCGGGGACCTTCTACCGGTCCCCGCGCACCGAATCAGGCCTTGGGTCCCGGATCTGTCGGAGCGGGGCCGCCGGGGGCAGTGCCGGGGCCTGCCTGCGGGGGCACGACCTTCTTGGCCGCGTCCTTGCCCTTCTCGATCTTGTCGCTGTACTTGCCCTTGGTCTTGTCATCGATGAAGGTGCCGGCCTTGTCGACCGCCTCATTGATCTTGTCCGCGTTCTGTTCGACCGCAACCTTGCCCTTACCGAGCAAGCCCTTCAAGGTATCCACGAGACTCATCTGCCGATGTTCCTTTCGCGAGGAGGGTCATTCCACATCTTCCCACCACGAATCCCGTGGTGGGAGGTCATTCGGAACCACCCTCTGGCCCGGCTTGGGCACTACCACCGGAGTACCCGCATCCGCGGCCGCCGACACCAGGCGCCGGACGGGTTCGGACCAGCCGTGGAAGGCCAGATTGAACGTTGCCCAGTGGATCGGGACCAGGAGGCCGTAACCTGCGTCGCCGAGGCACAGGTCGGCGTGGGCACGCACCGCCTCTTCGGGATTCATGTGCACATCGGTCCAGCGCTCGTCGTACGCGCCGATGGGCAGCAGCGTGAGATCGAAGGGACCGAGCACCGCGCCGGCCTGGGAAAACGCCTTGGTGTAGCCGGTGTCGCCGCCGAAGTAGACCCGCTTGGTCGGGCCGGACAGCGCCCACGACGCCCACAGCGTGGTGTTGCGGACGAGCCCGCGGCCGGAGAAGTGCCTGGCCTCGGCGCAGGTGATGGTGAGGCCGCGGTCGTCGGCATCGCGACCGAGCGAGACCGAACCACCCCAGTCGAGCTCGATGATCCGGTATTCGGGCACGCCCCACTGCCGCAGGTGCGCGCCGATGCCGGTGGGCACGACGAACGGCGCGAGCTGGGTGCGGACGAGTTCGTCGACGGTGGCCTTGTCGAGGTGGTCGTAGTGATCGTGGGAGATGATCACGGCGTCGACCTGTGGCACCTGCGCCAGCTCGCCGGGGACAGGATGCAGGCGGGCGGGGCCGACCACCGGGGACGGGGAAACCCGTTCACTCCACACCGGGTCGGCCAGCACTCGGTAACCGTCGAGTTCCACCAGGGCGCTGGCGTGCCCGTACCAGGTC
>NZ_JBHWYY010000156.1:0-1295 GCF_042728595.1 Isoptericola sp. NPDC060185
ATCTGTACCCGCATGCTGGAGACGGTCTGATCGAGCTGGCTCGTGCCCGTCACCTTCAGCAGCGCGGCATAGGTCAGTCCGAGCGTGACCGCGACCAGCGCGGCCACCGCCGCCGACACCAACGCGACCCGGACCCGCAACGACCACGAGGCCCTCACGGCTGATCCCGCAGCACGAACCCGACCCCGCGCACGGTGTGCACCACCCGCGCGACACCCTCGGCCTCCAGTTTGCGCCGCAGATACGAGACGAACACATCGACCACATTGGTATCGGTGCTGAAGTCGTACCCCCAGACGGTCGACAGGATCTGCTCGCGCCCGAGCACGATCCCGGTATTGCGCGCCAGCATCGCGAGCAGCTCGAACTCCCGTTTGGTGAGGTCGACCAGGGCCGGCCCCGCGTGCACCCGATGCCCGGTCAGATCGATCATCACCTCGCCGACCTGGATCGTGTCGGCCGGCGAGGCGGCGGTGACCGGTCTGCGTCGCAACAGCGCGCGCAGCCGCGCGACCAGCTCGCCCAGATCGAACGGCTTGGTCAGATAGTCGTCGGCACCACGCTCGAGCGCGGCGATCCGGTCGGTCACCGCGCTGCGCGCGCTGAGCACACAGATGGGGATGTCGTTGCCCATCGCACGCAGGGCGGTGACCACCCCGACGCCGTCGAGTTCGGGCATATTCACGTCGAGCACCATGGCGTCGGGAGCAGCGGTCCCCACCAGGGAGAGTGCGCGAGCGCCGTCGGGCGCGGTGATCACCTCGAAGCCCGAGAGCTCGAGGCCGCGCCGCAGCGACGCGAGCACGCGGACCTCGTCGTCGACGACCAAGATCTGCTGTCCCGTCATGCACTCACCCTAGTGTTTTCCGTTGTTTATGCTGGTCAGAACGGTCGCGCGGGGACGATGGTGCGCTCACCATCGGGGTGGATCCGCTGACATTCCACGGGACCGTCCATCGACGGTGCGGGGGTGCCCGGGGCCGCGCGCTCGATGTGGATCCGGCCGGGTTCCTGGCCGGGCACACCGGGAACGATGTGTTCGAAACGGACTCCGGGCTCGGCGGGCAGCGGGGGGAGACCGGGGGCGTCCCCGCCGCCCGGCGCGGTGCAGATGATCGTGGTTGCCCGGCCGTCGTCGGGGCGCTCGCCCGGATCGGCGGACGCGACGCCCGCCGCAGTGGCGGTGATCACGGCGGCACCGCCGAGTAGTGCGGCGGCCTTGACGCGGTGACGGGTGGAGAGTGCGGTCATGATCGGGCTCCTGACTGTGCGTTTCACCGACCTTCTCGGTGGAC
>NZ_JBHWYY010000157.1:0-1262 GCF_042728595.1 Isoptericola sp. NPDC060185
GTCTCGCTCCCGCCGACCTCGATGCGATAGCCACGCACCTTCACCTGGGCGTCGGCGCGGCCGAGATAACCGAAGCGGCCACCCGGGAGCCGGCGCACGAGGTCGCCGGTGCGGTACATGCGCGCACCGGGGCGCGTCGGGTCGGCGACGAAACGGTCCGCGGTGATGGCGGGCTTGCCGAGGTAGCCGCGGGCCAGCTGCACCCCTTCCAGGTACAGCTCCCCCGCGGTACCGGGCGGGACGGGTCGCAGTTGCCGGTCGAGCACGTGGACGCGCGTGTTGGCGACCGGTATGCCGATCGAGATACCCACGGCGGGACCGGCTTCTACCTGCGCCGCGGTCACCACGGTGGCTTCGGCGGGGCCGTACCAGTTGACCAGCGCCGCCGCGGGCAGCACCTGGCCGAACCGGCGCGCGGTCGAGGACGTCAGCGCCTCGCCCGCCGCGAACACCCGCCGCAGCGAGGGGAATTCGCCCGTGTCGCGGTCGGCGAGGAAGGCGTCCAGCATCGACGGCACGAAATGCACGGTGGTGATGGCGCGTTCGGTGATCACCTCGGCCAGATAGGCCGGGTCACGGTGACCGTCGGGAGCGGCGATCACCACCGTGGCGCCGGTCTGCAACGGCCACAGCAACTCCCAGGTGGAGATATCGAAGGTGACCGGGGTCTTGTGCAGGACCACGTCGCCGGGGCCGTGCGGGTAGGTGCGCTGCGCCCAGCGGAACTGGTTGACCAGCTGCCGGTGCGTCAGCATGACGCCCTTGGGCGTGCCGGTGGACCCGGAGGTGTGGATGACGTAGGCGAGATTGTCGGCCTTCGGCAGCTCCAGCTCCGCCGCTTCGCCACTGACGGCGGCTAGCTCGAGGACGGGAATGCCGGAGTCGGTGGTGAAACCGGCGGTGGCGAGCACACAGATCGGCGCGGCCGAAGCCAGCACCCGGTCGGTCCGTTCGGCGGGGTGGTCCGGGTCGACCGGTACGTACGCCGCACCGGTCCGCAGCACCGCGTAGATCGCGGTCACCAGGTCGATGCCGCGCCGCATCGCGACGGCGACGAGCGTCTCCGGCCGGGCGCCCCGTGCACGGAGGGAACCGGCGAGCTCGCGCACGCGTTCGTCGAATTCCGCGTAGGTGTAGGTGGTTTCACCGTCGACCAGTGCGGTGGCCTGCGGCGTGCGCCGGACCTGCGCGTCGAACAGCGACAGCAGCGTCGCCTCGTCGAGCAGTTCGGGCGCGTCGGTGGCGTTGACCGCCGCCAGAGT
>NZ_JBHWYY010000158.1:0-1219 GCF_042728595.1 Isoptericola sp. NPDC060185
CCACCCCCGACCTCCCCTTCCTGAAATCACTGAAACCCGCCGCCATCGAGGCAACCCGCACCGTCCTCCTGGCCATCGAAACCCCCGACGAACAGGCCATCGCCGAGGCCTTGCGCGTCCTGGACTGACCCACCCCACACAGGGCACCCCGATGCGACTGGCCCTGCCCGCGACCGCCCGGGCCGGGTAGCCCGTGGATGTCTCTACCCAAAGGGGCCCGCCCCGATCTGGACTGACCGGAGGGTGCGACGAAGGAGTACCCGGAGGGAGGGAAGATCGGGGCCTCCAGGGCCCCGCTCGAGCGCGCCAGCGCTCCAAAATCTCAGCGGAAGTCGCGGGAGCGGGCCACGATGGTCAGGTCGAGGTGTTCGAGGTGGTCGGCGACGACACTGGCGGCGCCCTCGGCGTTTTGGATGCGGCCGCGGATGAGCAGGGCGGTGGCGTTCTGGGCGAGGCGGCGGTAGCGCGTCCACAGGCCGACCGAGCAGACGACGTTGACCATGCCGGTCTCGTCTTCGAGGTTGAGGAAGGTGACGCCCGCGGCGGTGGCGGGGCGCTGACGGTGGGTGACGGCGCCCGCCACCAGGATGCGGGAGCCGTCCTCGACGAGCAACAGATCGCACGCGGGCACCACCCCGAGTGAGTTCAAATGGGCGCGAAGGAATTCGGTGGGATAGGAGCCCGGCGAGATGCCGGTGGCCCAGACATCGGCGGCGGCGAGTTCGAGCGCGCTCATGCCGGGCAGCGCCGGGGCGACAGTGGCTGGACCGGTGCCGGGGAGGCGATCCGGACGTTCCACAGCCGCCGCGCCCGCCGCCCACAATGCCGCCCTGCGCACGCTGCTGCCACGCGAATCCTTTGGCACAGCTGAATCCGGCGGGCCGTAACCTTGTTCGAGCACTCGATGATCCGCGTCCAAAGCTCGCGCGGCAGGTGTTGCTGCCCAACTCCGGCTGTCGCCGGTGAACGGTTCGTGCGTCGCAGCGCCGGCAGCGCGCGGTTCGGTATCGACCAGAACGTCCAGCGCTCCCGCCGTGGCGAGCGATTCCGACTGGGCGACAGTGAGTTCCACGCGACCGGTGAGGTCGAGCATCGAGGCGAAGGGACCGTGTTCGGCACGGGCGGCGACGATGCGCTCGGCGAGGTCGGTGCCGATGTGCCGCACACCCGACAGGCCGAGCCGGATCTCGGTGCCCGCGTTCTCGAGGGTGGGCTCGGC
>NZ_JBHWYY010000159.1:0-1204 GCF_042728595.1 Isoptericola sp. NPDC060185
ACGGTCTCTTCGATTTCCCGGTCACGGGCGGTCAGGCGCACCTGATGCTGGTGCATGTGCTCGGCCCAGGACCGCACGACGAAGGCTTCGACGAACCGGTCGACGGTGCCGACGTCGCGGTAGAGCCGCCATTCCATCGCGCCCGTGCGCTGCCTCGATCGCCCGACCAGCGCCATCGAGTCGGTGAAGGCGGCGACGTCGGCGGGCGGCACGTCGTAGCCGCGCATCACCAGGACGGGGCCGTCCTCGGGTTCGGGCTCGACGACGAGTTGCGGTTCGGGCCAGAACGCCGCCGGGGAGAGGTCGATCTCCTCGACGTTGTGCCGGATCGGCCACCACAGGGTGCTCACGGCACAGCACGCCAGCAGCCCGGCCGCGATCAACAGTGCCGTCACTGCCCCGTAGGCACCGGCGACCAGGCCCCAGAGCAGGGAACCGATGGCCTGCCCACCCATGAACACCAGCATGTACACCGACAGCCCACGGGCGCGCACCCAGGCGGGCAGTAGCAACTGCATGGTCGAGTTCAGCGTCGCCATCGCCAGCAACCACGCGAGACCGGATCCCACCAGCAACACGAGCACCACCACCACGTGGTGGACCAGTGCGGTCGCGATCGCACCCATACCGAACAGGACCGCCGCGAGCGCGAGCCGCTGGGTGGGGGTGAACAGGACCCGCAGGCGTGACAATCCGAGCGCGCCACACACCGCGCCGAGCCCGAGCGCGCCGAGCAGCAGACCGTAGCCGGAGGACGACAGGCCGAGTCGGTCGTGGGCGATCACCGGCAGCAGCGACCACACCGCGCTGGCGGGAGCGATGAACAGGATCGCGCGGAACAGCACCCGTCGGATCGCGGGCGCGGCTCGGATGAATCGCGTGCCCGCCTGCAATGCGGCGAGGGGCCGTTCGCTGGGCAGCGGACTCGTTCGCGTCGGCCACTTCGACACCAGCAGCACCGCGACGATGCCGACGAACGACACCGTGTTGAACCCGAACACCACGGTCGGCCCGGCGATCGAGACGATCACGCCCGCCACCGCGGGCCCGACGGCTCGGCCGATATTGACGCTCATGCTGCCCAGCGCCGCCGCCGAGGTGATCTGGTCGCGGGGCACCAGCTCGGGCTGTACCGCTTGCCACGCGGGCGCGGTGAGCGCCTGCCCACAGCCGAGCAGGAACAGCAGGCTGAGCAGGACCGCGG
>NZ_JBHWYY010000160.1:0-1151 GCF_042728595.1 Isoptericola sp. NPDC060185
CGAGACCGACCTCGCCGAGCAGGACATCGGCGGCGGCATTGTCGGACACGGTCATCATCGATGCCGCCAGATCGCGGCGGCTCAGCGTGACCGGATCATGGAGTGCCGCCAGTCCGGTAGGGCCCGGCGTGCAGTCGGCGGGATCGATGGTGAGCCGGCCGGTGGGGTCGATCAGGCCGTGGTCGACCTGTCGCAAGAACACTGCCAGCAGCAGCAGTTTGTAGACCGACGCGATCACCACCCGCTCGTGCCCACCGACGGAGATCTCGCCGGCGGACCCATCGCAGCGCCGGGCGTGCAACCAGCCGACGCAGCCCGCATCGGCGAACACGGCACGGATCCGGGCACTCGCCGATTCCGTCATGCCGTCCCTCGCCGCGTCGAACACACTCATCGCAGCCGCTCCCGGTACAGCACCCGGTCCAGCGCATCGGCATGCGCTCCCGCGTCCGCTCTGCGAATTACCCTGATCCGCAGGGCAATCGACTGCGGTGCCAGCGTGAGCCAGGCCACCCCCGGTGTCGGCGTCGGCGAGGTGGCGGTGACGCCGAAACTCGTGCCCGCCGCCACCGCGGCCAACACCGCCCGATCGTCGGGAGCCGCGAGCGGGGGTGCGTCCAGCCCCCGTTCCCGCAGCAGGTCGATGATGCTGTCGAAGGCGGGCGGGTTCGCGGCGCGCGGTGGATGCGCGAAGTGCAGTCCGGCGAGCATCGGGAAGGTCGGTCGTTCGGCGGTGGTGGTGCGGTGCTCGGCGGGTACCACCAACCAGCGCGGTAACTTCACCACCGGTCCGGCCTCCACCCCGTCGACCAGCGCCGGATGTTCGATCACCGCCACATCGCAGATGCCCGCGCGCACCTCGGCGACGAGATCGACGGTCGTGGCCAGTGTCGTCGCCACGCTGCCACCCGCCGCGCGCAAGCCGGTGACACACGCGGTGACCAGACGATCGGGGAGCGCGGTCGTCGCCGCGAACCGCACGGTCCCGCTGAGCTGCGCGATCCGCAGTGATTCGGCGAGCAATCGGTCGGCGTCGTCGACGAGCAGCCGGGCACGCGGCAACAGGTGTTTGCCCGCGGTGGTGAGTAGCGCGCCCTGGCTGGTGCGGTGGATGAGTTCGACGTCGAGATGTTGTTCGAGGCGGCGCAACC
>NZ_JBHWYY010000161.1:0-1143 GCF_042728595.1 Isoptericola sp. NPDC060185
GTTGACACCGTTATCGGGCCGGATTCCGGCCGATAACGGTGTCAACTGCCTGTTCGGCGACCCGGGAGCGGGACGTCAGGCGCGGTGGTCGGCCACCGCCCGGGCGGTGAGGCCGCGGACGAAGCCCGCTCCCCACGCCAGGTGCATCGTCACGACGACGGCGGGCAGCACCACGGCCTCGAGCGCGCCCAGGCGCGGGCGGCGGCCGGTGGCGTGCGCGCACGCGGCGACGACGCCGGCGAGGTACGCCGCCGGGAGGGCCGCGCCGAGGAGCGCCACCGCCGGCAGCGCGGCGAGCGCGCCGCCCGCGACGAGCAGCGCGGACGCGACGAGCCCGAGCACGAGGGCGGGCGGCGCCAGGTAGCGCACGCTCGCCGTGGACGGGTCGCGCCGGATCACCTCGCGGCGCCACATGCCGGTGCGCCAGAACTGCTTGGCCACTGCGCGCAGCGTGCGCCGCGGGCGGTAGGTGACCTGCAGGGCGGGGTCGAACCACAGCAGCCCGCCCGCGCGCCGCAGGCGCAGGCACAGCTCCCAGTCCTCCGCGCGCACCAGCGACGGGTCGTACCCGCCGACGGCCTCGACCGCCGAGCGCCGGAACGCCCCGAGGTACACCGTCTCGGACGGCCCCGCCTCGCCCCCGACGTGGAACGACGCCGCGCCGATCCCGGCCGGGTGGCTCATCGCGCGCGCCGCCGCCCGCTGCACGGTCGACGTCCCGACCGGGTGCATCAGGCCGCCCACGCCCACGGCTCCGGTGTGCTCGAGCGTCGCGACCGCCCGGGTCACGTAGTCGGCCGGCAGCACCGTGTGCCCGTCGACGCGCAGCAGCACCTGGTCGTCGTCGCCCGCATGCCCGGACGCGAGGTTGAGCCCCACGGAGCGGGAGCCGGTCGGGTTGTCCACCACGACGACACGCGGGTCCGCCGCGGCGAGCTCCGCCGCGACCCGCGCCGTTGCGTCGTGGGACGGCCCGACGGCGAGCACCAGCCGCAGCGGGCCGCGGTAGTCCTGGGCGAGGACGGACCCGACGGCCTCGGCCAGGTATGCCTCCTCGTCGCGCACGCACGCGACGACGGCGACGCCGGGCGGCGCCTCCGTCCACCGCAGGGCGGGCGGCGCGGCCGGGTGGTCGTCCACCCC
>NZ_JBHWYY010000162.1:0-1124 GCF_042728595.1 Isoptericola sp. NPDC060185
GTCACACGCCGTCCGACTTCGCGCTCGTGCGTGCTACCCAGCGCGATATCGACACCTGGGAGAAGCGCTACCCCGAGCTGACCCAGGTGTGGCCGCTCGCGGCGCTCCAGGCAGGTCTGTTCTTCCACGCCCGCCTCGCCGCCACCTCGGTCGACGTCTACACCGCCCAGGCCGTCCTCACGCTCACCGGTCGCGTCGACGCCACTCGTCTGCGCGCCGCCGCCCAGGCGCTGCTCGACCGCCACGAAACCCTGCGCACCGCGTTCGTCACCGACCACGACGGCAACGCCGTGCAGGTCGTCCTCGACACCACCCGGGTGGCCTGGACCGAACACGACCGCACGGAATCGGGTGAGTACGACGACCTCGTCGAGGCCGACCGCACCGCACGCTTCGACCTCGCGAACCCGCCGCTGATCCGCTTCACCCTGATCCGGATCGCCGAGCACGAATGGCGCTTCGTGGTGTCCAACCACCACATCCTGCTGGACGGCTGGTCGACGCCGCTGGTCATGCGCGACCTGCTCGCCCTCTACGCCCTGCACGGCGACGCGAGCGCGCTGCCCGCCGTCCGCTCCTACCGGCACTTCCTGGAATGGGTCGCCCGCCAGGATCACTCGGTCTCGGTCGAGGCCTGGTCGCACGCCCTGCGCGGCGTCACCGAGCCGACCATGCTGGCCCGCCCCGACGCGAGCCGCGAGATCGCCGCCCTGTCCGACGAGTACCTGTTCGACCTCGACGAGCCCACCACGGCGCGGCTCGTGGCGCTGGCCGCCGATCTCGGCGTCACCCCGAACACCGTCCTGCAGGTGGCCTGGTCGATCGTGCTCGGCCGGATGACCGGCCGCGACGACGTGCTCTTCGGCACCACCGTCTCGGGTCGTCCCGCGCAGCTGTCCGGCGTGGAATCCATGGTCGGCCTGTTCATCAACACTGTCCCGGTGCGCGTGCGCTTCGACGCCGCCGAATCGGTGCGCGACGTGCTCACCCGCACCCAGGGCGAGCAAGCCGACCTGCTCGACCACCACTACATCGGCCTGGCCGAGATCCAGTCGGCGGCCGGAATCGGTGGCCTGTTCGACTCGCTGGTGGTCTTCGAGTCCTACCCGGTCGACGCCGAGGGC
>NZ_JBHWYY010000163.1:0-1097 GCF_042728595.1 Isoptericola sp. NPDC060185
GGCGGGCGATGTCGGCGGCGCGCTGCCGGATCTCGTCGCGGATCTCCTCGTGCACCCGCGCCAGCTGTTCGAGGGTCAGGCGTTCGTGCTTGTCGATGCGGCCGTCGCGGAACCACTCGTAAACCTGTGCCACCCGCTTGTCGTCGGCGTCGGCGAGGTCGACACCGAGCAGACGCGCGTGGTCGCGGCTCGGCCCGGGGACGGCGTCCTCGGGGGCGGCGGGTAGCGGCGACCGGTTGCCGAGGTCGTCGGCGCCCACTTCGCGCAGGAAGTCGAGGGCGTCGCGTAGGTGCACCGGAGGGTCGTCGCCGATGGCGCGCGGGTCGGTGTCCGGGTCGTAGACCAGGTTGTCGGCGTACGGATCGACCTTCGCGAGCGCCCGCACGTAGTCGGCGAGCGGCCCGACGAGATCGTCGATGTCACCGCGCGCGGCCCGGTTGGACAGCGCCTCGGCCAGCGCCGCCGCGTCGAGCGGCAGCGCACCGCGCGGCAGGCCGAGATGGGGGGCGAGCGCGTCACGGGCGGCGTCGACGGCTGCCGGGTCGAGTGCGCGCAGCAGCTTCGCGTAATCGGTGAGATTCGCCGACCGCTGACGGTGCGGCTCCACCCGCGTCGCCGGATCGGCGAGCCCACGGGCGATCACCTCCGGGCCGAGCGCCTCCGGCGTGACACCGAAACGCAGCGCCAGCGCACTGCGCGCATTGTGCAGCGCGTTGAAGTTGTCGATCGCGTCGGCGCTGCGCGCGTAGTCGACCAGGCCCTCCACCTGCGTGGCCCGCACCTGATTGGCGCGTTCCTGCTCGGCGAGCAGCGTGTCGAGCTGCTCCCCCGCCAGGTTCGACGGATCGTCGATGCCGAGCCGCTGCGCCACCTCGGCGATGTCGGCCCTGAGCTCGGCCAGCGAACGCGGTTCCGGCACAGGCTGATTCGTGTCATCCGCCACGGCGGGAAGACCGGCATCCGGCTCGGCGCCCGTGGGCGGCCGCTCGATCATCCGCCACGGCTGCGTCCCGTCGCGCACCATCGTCGCGTCGACCGTGCGCCCGTCCACCTCGGTGCGCAGGTGCCGCACCTCGGGCGCGTCGACCTCGAGGATG
>NZ_JBHWYY010000164.1:0-1095 GCF_042728595.1 Isoptericola sp. NPDC060185
CGTCCTCCTGCTTCGCCGTGTCCTCCGGAGCGACTTTCGCCGGCGTACCCGGCTTGACCACGGGCAACTCCCGGGTCGGCTCGCCCGAGGACAACACCGAGGCGCGAGGACGCGTCGGATCGGGCGACATCGGCTGGCGCGAACGGGCAGGTTCGGCGGCGTCGGTGTCGGTGATCTTGTCGATGCGCTGGGTCGGGGCCTCGGCCTCGATCTCGGCGACCGTGCGCGGCCTGCGCGGGGTGCGGGCCAGCTTGGAATCGGGGACCACCGTCATCTGCATGGTCGGCGGGTCGGTGATCGGGGTGGTCTTCACCAGGTCGACCACGCCACCGTGTTCCGGGCGCTCGTCGTCGAGGATGGGTTCGCCGAGGCCGATCTTCTCCTGGATGCGCTTCATCCACTTCGGCGCCCACCAGCAATCGTCGCCGAGCAGCTTCATGATCGCCGGGACGAGCAGCATGCGCAGAATGGTGGCGTCGATGAACAGCGCCGCGATCATGCCGTAGGCGATGTACTGCATCATCACCATGTCGGAGAACGCGAACGCGCCGGTCACCACCAGCAGAATCAGTGCGGCAGCGGTGATGATCCTGCCGGTTTGGGCGGTGCCGATCCGCACGGCTTCGGTGGTCGACGCGCCTTGGGCGCGTGCCTCCACCATGCGGGAGAGCAGGAAGACCTCATAGTCGGTCGACAAGCCGTAGATGATCGCGATGATCAGCATCAAGACCGGTGCGCTGATCGGCTGTGGCGTGAAGTTCAGTACCCCGGCGCCGTGGCCGTCGACGAAGATCCACGTGAGGATGCCGAGGGTCGCGCCGAGACCGAGCGCGCTCATCAACGCGGCCTTGATCGGCAGCACCAGCGAACCGAACGTCAGGAACATCAGCACGGTGGTGGTGACCAGCACGAGCAAGATCATCCACGGCATCAATTCCAGCAGCGTGTCGATGCTGTCGGCCATGAGCGCGGGCTGACCGGTGACGTACATCGTGACGCCGTCGGGTATTTCGATCGAGCGGAGATAGTCGATCGTCGGTTCGGCGCCGCCGGTGGGATCGACCAGGGTCGCCGAGGTGCGGAACACCTCGGGGT
>NZ_JBHWYY010000165.1:0-1077 GCF_042728595.1 Isoptericola sp. NPDC060185
GTGGTACGCGCAACGGATCCGGCCCGATATTCCGCTCACCATCGCTCACTACGTCGAACTGCACGGTGATCTCGACGTCGGCCGGTTGCTGTACGCGGTCGAGCGCTTCGGCGCGGAATCCCAGGTGGGACACGTCCGCCTACTCGAGATCGACGGCGTGCCCCACCAGCGAGTGGACCCCACGTGGCGGCCCGGCTGGGGCCGGATCGACCTCCGCGGCGAATCCGACCCCCGGGCCGCCGCGCTGGCCTGGATGAACGCCCATGCCAGCACCCCGATCGACATGGAGCACGAGCCCCTCACCATCAATGTGGTGTTGCGGATCGGTGACCGGGATTGGTTCTGGTACGAACGCGGCCACCACATCGTGATCGACGGTTACGGTGCGATGAACGCGCTCTCGCGCACCGCCGAGATCTACACCGCGGTCGGCGAGCAGCGTGAGCCGTCCGTTTCCCGCGCCGCCGCGCTCGTCGACCTCTACGCCGACGAATCCCGCTATCGAGAGTCCAGCCGGTTCCGTGCCGACCGCGAGTACTGGATGGAACAGCTCGCCGGTGTGGGCGAACCGATGACGCTGTCGTCGGTCACCGCCGCGGGCGACACCCACGACGCGGGGCGCCACCGTGCCACCGCGGTACTCGACGCCGACCTCGACACGCTGCTCACCGACGCGATCACCACACACGGTTCGGCCAACTCCGCGCTGATCGTCGCCGCGCTCGCCGCCTATGTCCGTTCGGTCACCGGTGACCCGGATGTCGTACTGAGCCTTCCGGTTTCGGCACGCACCACCGTCGCGTTGCGCCGGTCGGCGGGTGTGGTGTCGAACGTGGTGCCGCTGCGCCTGCGGTTCGACGAGCACACCACCGTCGCCGACGTCGTGCGCCAGACCGAACTCCAGATCACCGGCGCCCTGCGCCACCAGCGCTACCGCTCCGACGACATCCGGCGGGACTGCGGGTACTCCCGCGACGCGCGCGGCTTCTTCGGGCCGATGGTCAACATCATGCTGTTCCACGACGAGCTGAAGTTCGACGACATCGCCGGTCAGCTCCATGTGCTCGCCACCGGACC
>NZ_JBHWYY010000166.1:0-1077 GCF_042728595.1 Isoptericola sp. NPDC060185
AGGCGATGTGCTGGATCTGGCGAGTGTTGGTGTGCGGGTCGACAGCCTGACCGACCTCTCGGCGATCTCTGGTGGTCCGGGTGCCCGGCTCACCGCGATCCGGGCCCAGGCGGTGGCGTTCAGGCAAGAGTTCCTCGGAACCGGCACTCCCGACAGCGTCACGACCTGTGACCTGATCACCCTGCCGTATCCGACACGGTTCGGCTTGTTCCGCGCGTCCCGCGCGATAGCGCCGTTCCTCGCGATCACCAACCGGATGTTGGTCATCAGGTGGCGTGAGAGCGACGGGACGCCACGGGTGCTGCTCTTCGAGCCCAGCGATGTCGAACTCGGCCGCTACACGCCGTACTTCGACAAGCTCGTCGAACGGACCCCCGACATGGTGTCGAAACGGATGGTGACCGAACACGGCACTGTGGTCGAGCACCTGTCCCGCCTCGGAATCGATCCGGCCGAGGTCGATTACCTGATGTTCGACCACCTGCATACCCAGGACCTGCGCCGCTGGATCGGCACCACCACTCACCAGGCCGACCTCGGCGAGCAACCGAAACCCGTTTTCCCGCGCGCGAAGGTCATCGTGCAGCGTGACGAACTGGCCGCGATGGCGGATCTGCACCCGATACAGCGCCCGTGGTACCAGCCCGGGGCCTACCGCGATGTGTCGCCGGAGTCGTTCCTGCCCATCGACGGGTCGGTGGTGCTCGGTCCCGGCGTCGCGGTGGTGAAAACCCCCGGCCACGTCTTCGGTAACCAGAGCTTGGTGCTCCATACCTCCACCGGGGTCTGGGTCAGCAGTGAGAACGTCATCGCTGCGGAATGCCTCACCCCGGAGTTCTCCCGGATGCCCGGGATCGCGCGTTGGGCGCGGGAGTGGGGACAGGAGATCGTGCTCAATGCCAACACCATCGAAACCACTGTCGATCAATACAACTCGATCATCTTGGAGAAGACGCTGGCCGATCGAAGCCAACGTGATTCCCGCTTCGTGCAGTTCTTCCCGTCGAGCGAGCTGACAGCGGCGTGGACCAATCCTGGTACCTCACCGACATTCACCCACGGTGCGATCACGCACCG
>NZ_JBHWYY010000167.1:0-1072 GCF_042728595.1 Isoptericola sp. NPDC060185
ACCAGGAGGTTGGCTTAGAAGCAGCCACCCTTGAAAGAGTGCGTAATAGCTCACTGGTCAAGTGATTCCGCGCCGACAATGTAGCGGGGCTCAAGTACACCGCCGAAGCCGTGGCACTCACACGTGAAACTTAGCATCGACTTGATCGGTGTTCAGGTGTGTGGGTGGGTAGGGGAGCGTCGTGTGGGCAGTGAAGCTGCAGGGTGACCTAGTGGTGGAGCCCACACGAGTGAGAATGCAGGCATGAGTAGCGAATGACGGGTGAGAAACCCGTCCGCCGAATGACCAAGGGTTCCAGGGCCAGGTTAATCCGCCCTGGGTAAGTCGGGACCTAAGGCGAGGCCGACAGGCGTAGTCGATGGACAAGGAGTTGATATTCTCCTACCGGCGAAGAACCGCCCATACCGAGCCCGGTGATGCTAACCGCCCCAATGGCAACACAGCGACCTTCGGGTCGCACCGTTGCCGGCGGCGTGGGACCCGAACCGGTAGTAGGTAAGCGTGTTAACAGGGGTGACGCAGGAAGGTAGCCCGGCGTGGCGATGGTAGTCCACGTCCAAGGTTGTAGCCCGTTTCGTAGGCAAATCCGCGAAACATACAGGGTGAGAACTGATAGTGACCGCGTATGCGGGAATCGGGTGATCCTCTGCTGCCAAGAAAAGCCTCGACGCGAGGTTCTAGCCGCCCGTACCCCAAACCGACTCAGGTGGTCAGGTAGAGAATACTAAGGCGATCGAGCGAATCGTGGTTAAGGAACTCGGCAAAATGCCCCCGTAACTTCGGGAGAAGGGGGGCCTGATCCGTGAACACCCTTGCGGTGGGAAGCGGTGAGGGCCGCAGAGACCAGGGAGAAGCGACTGTTTACTAAAAACACAGGTCCGTGCGAAGTCGCAAGACGATGTATACGGACTGACGCCTGCCCGGTGCTGGAAGGTTAAGAGGACGGGTCAACTTCGGTGAAGCCCAGAATTTAAGCCCCAGTAAACGGCGGTGGTAACTATAACCATCCTAAGGTAGCGAAATTCCTTGTCGGGTAAGTTCCGACCTGCACGAATGGCGTAACGACTTCTCC
>NZ_JBHWYY010000168.1:0-1066 GCF_042728595.1 Isoptericola sp. NPDC060185
CAGCGACCGCACCATCCAAGTCGGCGGCGATATCGCCGCCCACGGCCAACGCCCCGCCGAGACCAGCGCCCGCACCGACCGCACTCGACAACGCGCCACCCAGACCGGCACCGGCCGCACCGGTCAGCTCGCCACCGAGACCGACTCCGGTACCCACCGCGCCGTCTAGACCAGCGGCGAGATCCGCGCCTGCGCCTGCCGCACCCGTGAGCGCACCGCCCAGACCCACACCCGCACCGGCGGCACCGCCCAGCGCAGCATCCAGCCCGGTCTCGAGTTCGGCCCCCGCGCCGACCGCACCCGTGAGCGCCTCACCGAGACCAGCACCCGCACCGACCGAGCCGGCCAGGCTGCCGCCAAGACCCGCGGCAAGGTCCGTCCCCGCGCCGACCGAGCCGGCCAGGCTGCCCCCGAGACCCGCGGCAAGATCCGTCCCCGCGCCCACCGCACCCGACAGGGCACCGTCGAGACCGGCACCGATTCCACCGTTCAGCGTGGTGTCGAGACCCGCACCAAGATCCGCGCCGGAACCAACCGCGCCGTTCACAGCACCACCCAGACCAGCAGCCAAGTCACCACCAACACCAGCCGCGCCCGTGAGCGCCCCACCGAGACCAGCACCCGCGCCGACCGAGCCGGCCAGGCTGCCGCCAAGACCCGCGGCGAGGTCGGTCCCCGCGCCGACCGCACCCGACAGGGCACCATCGAGACCGGCACCGATTCCACCGGACAACGTGGTGTCGAGACCCGCACCGAGATCCACACCGGCACCAACCGCGCCGTTCAGCGCACCACCGAGACCAGCAGCAAGGTCACCACCAACACCCACCGCACCGTTCAGCGCACCGCCAAGACCAGCAGCAAGATCACCACCAACACCCACCGCACCGTTCACAGCACCACCCAGACCAGCAGCCAAGTCACCACCAACACCGGCCGCACCGTTCAGCGCACCACCCAGACCAGCAGCAAGATCACCACCAACACCCACCGCACCGTTCAGCGCACCGCCGAGGTTCGCGCCGAGGTCGAGGGCGCTGTCGATCGCGCCGTTCAGGCCGAGGCC
>NZ_JBHWYY010000169.1:0-1058 GCF_042728595.1 Isoptericola sp. NPDC060185
GCCGAAGAGACCGTCGCGCACGTCTTCGCCGAGGTGCTCGAGATGGACCGGGTCGGCGCGTTCGACAATTTCTTCGAGGTGGGCGGCAACTCCCTCACTGCGGCGGCCGCCGTCGCCCGGGTCGCCGATGCCACCGAATGCGCACTGTCGGTGCGTGATCTGTTCGGCAACCCGACGGTGGCAGGCTTCGCCGCGTGCGTGGGCCGGGCACGGCGCCGGGTGCGGCCCACACTCACACCGATCGCGCGCGACGGCCTGTTGCCGCTGGCTCCCGCGCAACATCGGATGTGGTTGATCAACCGCGTCGACCCGGAGTCCGCCGCCTACAACATTCCGCTGGTCCTGCGGTTGACCGGGCGACTCGATCCCGCCGCACTGCGCACGGCGCTGGGCGATGTCCTCGATCGCCATGAGGCGCTGCGAACGCGCTACCCCGCCCGTGACGGTCACGGTATGCAGGAGGTTCTGTCGGCCGAGGCGGCTCTGGCCGACTTCGACTGTGTCCCGGAACAACTCGGGCAGGACCGGCTTGCCGGCCGGATCCGCGAGCTGACGGCCGCCGGCTTCGATGTCTGTGCCCGCCCGCCGTTGCGCGCGGACTTGCTCACGATCGGCCCCGACACGCATGTGCTGGTGCTCGTCCTGCACCACATCTGCTGTGACGGTACGTCGTTGGCGCCGCTGGCAGCCGACTTCGCCGCCGCCTACGCGGCACGGTCGCAGGCAACGGCACCCGATCAGGTGCCACCTCGGGTGCAGTACGCCGACTACGCCGACTGGCACCGTCGCCTGCTCGGCGACGAAGCGGATCCGGATTCGCTCGCCGCTGACCAGTTGCGGTACTGGACAACCCAATTGGCCGATGCGCCCGCAGTGCTCGAGTTGCCGACCGACCGGCCCCGGCCCGCTCGCCGTTCGATGCGCGGCGAGGCCGTCACCACGCAGCTCTCCGCCCGGACCTACACCGAGATCGAGCGACTCGCCCGCGCCGCGGACGTCACCCCGTTCATGGTGGTCCACGCCGCACTCGCCGTTCTGCTGGCCCGGCTGTCGGGAAC
>NZ_JBHWYY010000170.1:0-1058 GCF_042728595.1 Isoptericola sp. NPDC060185
ACCAGGAGGTTGGCTTAGAAGCAGCCACCCTTGAAAGAGTGCGTAATAGCTCACTGGTCTAGTGATTCCGCGCCGACAATGTAGCGGGGCTCAAGCGTACCGCCGAAGTCGTGTCATTGCAGCAATACGGCCAACGCCGGCTGTGATGGGTAGGGGAGCGTCGTGTGCCGGGTGAAGCAGCCGCGGAAGCGAGTTGTGGACGGTTCACGAGTGAGAATGCAGGCATGAGTAGCGATACACACGTGAGAAACGTGTGCGCCGATTGACTAAGGGTTCCTGGGTCAAGCTGATCTGCCCAGGGTAAGTCGGGACCTAAGGCGAGGCCGACAGGCGTAGTCGATGGACAACCGGTTGATATTCCGGTACCCGCTGTGAAGCGTCAAACATCGAATCCAGTGATGCTAAGCCCGTGAAGCCGTTCCGGACCCTTCGGGGAATGGAAAGTGGTGGAGCCGGTGACCCGAGCTGGTAGTAGGTGAGTGATGGGGTGACGCAGGAAGGTAGTCCATCCCGGGCGGTGGTTGTCCCGGGGTAAGGGTGTAGGACGTCAGGTAGGTAAATCCGCCTGACATGTAGTCTGAGACCTGATGCCGAGCCGATTGTGGTGAAGTGGATGATCCTATGCTGTCGAGAAAAGCCTCTAGCGAGTTTCATGGCGGCCCGTACCCTAAACCGACTCAGGTGGTCAGGTAGAGAATACCGAGGCGTTCGGGTGAACTATGGTTAAGGAACTCGGCAAAATGCCCCCGTAACTTCGGGAGAAGGGGGGCCACGTCTGGTGATGTGCTTTACGCACTGAGCTGGGGGTGGCCGCAGAGACCAGCGAGAAGCGACTGTTTACTAAAAACACAGGTCCGTGCGAAGCCGTAAGGCGATGTATACGGACTGACGCCTGCCCGGTGCTGGAACGTTAAGGGGACCGGTTAGTCACATTTCGGTGTGGCGAAGCTGAGAACTTAAGCGCCAGTAAACGGCGGTGGTAACTATAACCATCCTAAGGTAGCGAAATTCCTTGTCGGGTAAGTTCCGACCTGCACGAATGGCGTAACGACTTCTCC
>NZ_JBHWYY010000171.1:0-1050 GCF_042728595.1 Isoptericola sp. NPDC060185
CAGTGCCAGCGTTCCGTCGAGCGGGTTGCGGATCACGTTCACCAGCAGCGCGAAGTTGGTGTCCTCGCGAATGTCGATGCCGAGCAAAGTCACGTCCAGCGCGTCCATGGCCGCGCCCGCGGCATGGAAGTGGACATAGTTGAACGCGGTGTCGACGACCACGCCTACTTCGCGCTGGATGTCGGTGAGCGGGAACCGCTTGTGCTGTGCACTGTTGCGCTCGCGCTCGAAGACACCGGTGAGCACCTCACGCCCACTGCGGCCGCTGAAGTTCAACCGCAGTGGCATCGTGTTCAGGAACAGTCCGGCCGTGCGCTCGGCATCGATGCGCTCGGGCCGCCCATGGGTGACGACGCCGGTGGTCACATCCGTGCGACCGGACAACAGGCCGACGGTGCACAGGTGCGCGGCCAGCAGGACTGCCTTGACCGGGATGTGCGCGGCGGCGGCCACTTCGTCGGCGCGTGCCAGCAAGTCGGCGCCGACCGCAACCGGTACCGAAACACGCGCCTGCGCCGGGCCCGCGGTCGGTGTCGCATCCACGGGGACATGGGGGCGCAGTCCGGGGACACCGATCGTCTCCGCACCGTCCAACTCCCGTGCCCAGTACTCCCGATCGGCCGGATCGTCGAGCGAATCACGCTCGGCACGAACATATTCGGCGAACGACGGAAGCTCGGCGGGGAACTCGCCCGCGCCCCGATAGTCCGCCAGCAGCTCCGAGATCAGCGTCGCCACACTCCAGCCGTCGAGGATGGCGTGGTGGAACGCCAGCACCAGCTCGATCCGGTCGGCGAGCCGGTACACCGTGAGATCGAACAGGCCTGGCTGGTCGAAGACGTACCGGCGCAGGCGTCGTTGCTCGATATGGTCACGGATCAATGCCTCGGCCTGGTCGGTTTCGGTCGCGCGCAGGTCGACGATCGTCAACGGGGGATCGAGGTGGGCGTGCACGAGTTGTAGCGGCTCGGAGTAGCCGGCGAGCTCGAAGGAGGTGCGCAGCATCGGATGCCGGGCGACCGATCGCGACGTCGCGGCACGCAGTGCGGC
>NZ_JBHWYY010000172.1:0-1041 GCF_042728595.1 Isoptericola sp. NPDC060185
GCGCTGCCAGTCGTCGAGGACCTGGGCGTCGAAATCGCCCGCGCGCAACAGGTCGAGTGTCGACAGGATATGGGAACCCGCGATCACCGTGCCGGCGTGCAGTGTCCGGCCCGATTCGGTCGCCACCTGCCACCCGCTGCCGGATCGGCGCAGCGAGGTGACGGCGTCGCCGGTGTGCAGCTCGCCACCGTCGGCCCGCAGGCGCGCGATCAACGCCGCGCTGAGCGCCCCACTCCCACCCACCGCACGCCCGGGCGGCACTGTGTGCATGAGCGCGGCGAACCCGGCCATCGGCGCCGTTCCCGGCTCCGACATCGGCGGACCCGACTGCGCGCCGAACCACGCGAGCGACGCCTTGAGCCGTTCGTCGTCGAACCAGAAGTCCAGTAGCGCGTCACCGGACTGCAAGAACTCCCGCGACAACGCCGATCCGCCGGCCCGCGCGTCCAGCCCCCAGAACGAGCGAACGAGCCTGCCCGGCGTCGGCGGCCCGCCGAACGACCGCATCACCCGTGCGCTGCGCTCGCCCCACACCTCGACGAAGCGGCGATATGCGTCAGCGTCCTTGACACCGCAGGCGGCCGCGATCGAGGCGCACGTCTCGTCGAGATCACGGTGGAACACGATCGGCGGGCGCGCACCGTCGGACGGTGTGAAGCCCCATGGATCACAGTCGAGATAACGCAACCCGAACCGTTCGAGCTCGAGCTCCTCGATGATCCCGGTGTGCCGGATCATGATGTGCGCCGAAGATCCACGATCAACGAGATGGCCGGGGAATCGCGCCACCGTCGATACCGCGCCACCGGGCACCTCGTCGCGCTCGAGCACCTGCACCCGGTGCCCGGCCCGGGCCAGATAACAGGCCGCGACCAGCGCGTTGTGACCGGATCCGACCACCACCGTCGTCATGGGTGCGTGGGCGGCATCGGCAGCCTGCGGCCGAGAATGGCGAACGGCCGGGTATCGCCCGCGAACACGAAATTGCGGATCACATCGGTGAATCCGGCCCGCCGGTACAACTTCCAGGCCCGGTTCGCC
>NZ_JBHWYY010000173.1:0-1039 GCF_042728595.1 Isoptericola sp. NPDC060185
GCCCTGATTCGGTCACGAATCAGGGCCAAACGCCCGCTCACACGCGCGACGCGGCGCGGAGGGCACCGCGGACTCGTGCGATGAGCTGCTCAGGCTGGCGGAGGTCCTCCGCGACGACGACGATGACGGTCCAGCCGAGCGCCTCCAGGAGTCGGCGGCGTCGGATGTCCTCCTGCCACTGCTCGCGATTCGTACGGTGGTGGTCCCCGTCGTACTCGATCGCGACCTTCTGTTTCCGGTAGAGCAGGTCGACCCGCTTGACGTAGGCCCCGTCGGGCGCGAGCACGACCTCGTTCACGCGGGGGCACGGAAGGCCGGCGTCCTCGAGCAGCAGCCTCGTGCGTGTCTCGGTCGACGAGTCGGTGTTCGGCCGCATCCGAGGGATCGCGTCCCGGACCTGGACGATGCCCTTGACCTTGTGCGTCCGCGTGCTGATGTCGAGGAGCTCGGCCGGCGACGTCAGCAGGTGCTTGCGCCGCATCATCGCGTCGCCGAGGACGACCACGTCGTCCGGGAGGCGGAGCTCGCAGGCGACATGGGTGAACGTCTGTGCGGGTGACGTCACGAGGAGCCCGTCGACCTCCACGGTGTCGAGGAACGACTGCCGGGTCCAGTGCGCGACGACGCCGGGGCGTTCGGCCCGGTCCTCGCTGCGCAGGGTGACGACGTGCAGGCGCGTGTCGTCCGCGTGGGTCCACGGGCGCTCGACGCGGAGCAGGTCGAGGGCGGTCGTGTGGCTGAACGCGACGTCGTCGTCGAGCGCGAGGGCCAAGGCCCGGCACCGGTCGTGGAGCTCCGTGACAGAGCCGGCGGGGAGCCGCACCCCCGTGAACGGCGCGTCCCACCGTCGTCCGGCGCGGAGCTGCTTGCGGCTCAGGCCCGTTCGGAGGGCGTCGGCCACGGTGAACGGGGACGGGCGGTCGCC
The DNA here is from genome assembly GCF_042728595.1 of Isoptericola sp. NPDC060185. NCBI lineage: Bacteria > Bacillati > Actinomycetota > Actinomycetes > Micrococcales > Promicromonosporaceae > Isoptericola > Isoptericola sp. NPDC060185. Next base: position 926 of record NZ_JBHWYY010000173.1, read on the forward strand.
GACGAGATCATCCATCGTGACAGCGTGCCGAGGGGAGGCGGAGTCAGGTGCGCGTCATCCACAGGTTCTCGTTGTGAGCGGGCGTTTGGCCCTGGTTCGCGACCGAACCAGGGC
>NZ_JBHWYY010000174.1:0-1033 GCF_042728595.1 Isoptericola sp. NPDC060185
TCGACGGCGTGCTCGCCAAGGCGATGGCCAAGCGGCCCGATGACCGGTTCGACTCCTGTTCGGACTTCGCCGAAGCCGCGATCGAGGCGTTGAACAGTCCGAGCGCGCCCGCGTTGCCGATCGTCGGTCCACGACCGGGCACCGGTGGGTCGCTGCCGATCGCCGGGCGGCCCACGACAGGTGGCGCGATTCCGCAGACCGGTCTGCCGTATCCCGTTGCCACGCAGGGCCCGATGACCGGCGGCCCGATGGGCACCGCGCAAGGCCCGATGACCGGCGGCCCGATGGGCACCGCGCAAGGCCCGATGACCGGCGGCCCGATGGGCACCGCCCAGGGCCCGATGACGGGTGGCCCGATGGGCACCCAGCGTCCGATGAACCAGTCGCCCACCGGCGCTTCGCAGCCCTACACCCAGCAGTCGCGGCCGCAGTACCAGTCGGCGCCGCGGCCACAGGCGAGTGGTTTCGCCCAGTATCCGCACGGGCAGCGGCCGCCGTCGAAGTCCAACACCGGGCTGATCATCGGCATCGTCGTCGCGGTGATCCTGGTGATCGTGCTGCTGATCGGCATCGGTATCGCAGCCAGCGGCGATGACGCGGGCGGCGGCGACCGCACGACCACCACGTCGGCGGGCACCTACATCACCCCGAGCGCCGACGCCATCAGCGCGGAGTTCGGCCGGATCGTGCCCGCCACGGTCGACGACTCCACCGGATACAACGGCGCCACCTGCTGGGAGACCGACAACAGCGATCCGCCGTCGCCCGCGGAAGGCGAACCCGACTTCGGCGCCTGGGTGCACCTGTGGAGCTGCTTCGGCGGCGGTGACAGCGACGATCCGTTCTACCGGATCTATGCCTTCAACTCGGCCGCCGACGCCAAGTCGGTGCTCGACGGCCTGCCGACCAACACCAAGTCCACCGACAGCAACGGCGGCAAGCAGTACACCAACTACAAGTACACCGACAACGGGAACAAGATCATCACGCAGTTCACCGGCGATCCCGGCCGCGCCCAGTTCCTGATGTACAC
>NZ_JBHWYY010000175.1:0-1029 GCF_042728595.1 Isoptericola sp. NPDC060185
CCAGTAAACGGCGGTGGTAACTATAACCATCCTAAGGTAGCGAAATTCCTTGTCGGGTAAGTTCCGACCTGCACGAATGGCGTAACGACTTCTCCGCTGTCTCAACCGCGAGCTCGGCGAAATTGCACTACGAGTAAAGATGCTCGTTACGCGCAGCAGGACGGAAAGACCCCGGGACCTTTACTATAGCTTGGTATTGGTGTTCGGTGTGGCTTGTGTAGGATAGGTGGGAGACTGTGAGACCCGGCCGCCAGGTCGGGAGGAGTCATCGTTGAAATACCACTCTGGCCATATCGACCATCTAACCTCGGTCCGTAATCCGGATCAGGGACAGTGCCTGGTGGGTAGTTTAACTGGGGCGGTTGCCTCCCAAAATGTAACGGAGGCGCTCAAAGGTTCCCTCAGCCTGGTTGGCAATCAGGTGTCGAGTGCAAGTGCACAAGGGAGCTTGACTGTGAGACCGACAGGTCGAGCAGGGACGAAAGTCGGAACTAGTGATCCGGCGGTGGCTTGTGGAAGCGCCGTCGCTCAACGGATAAAAGGTACCCCGGGGATAACAGGCTGATCTTGCCCAAGAGTCCATATCGACGGCATGGTTTGGCACCTCGATGTCGGCTCGTCGCATCCTGGGGCTGGAGTAGGTCCCAAGGGTTGGGCTGTTCGCCCATTAAAGCGGTACGCGAGCTGGGTTTAGAACGTCGTGAGACAGTTCGGTCCCTATCCGCTGCGCGCGCAGGAAACTTGAGAAGGGCTGTCCCTAGTACGAGAGGACCGGGACGGACGAACCTCTGGTGTGCCAGTTGTTCCGCCAGGAGCACGGCTGGTTAGCTACGTTCGGAAGGGATAACCGCTGAAAGCATCTAAGCGGGAAGCCTGCTTCAAGATGAGGTTTCCATCCCCCACGGGGGTGAAGGCACCCAGCTAGACCACTGGGTAGATAGGCCGGATGTGGAAGACAGGACGAAAGACTGTCGGAGCTGACCGGTACTAATAAGCCAACAACTTCACACACACCCAAACACTGTTTGG
>NZ_JBHWYY010000176.1:0-1022 GCF_042728595.1 Isoptericola sp. NPDC060185
GCTGGTGAGCTTCCTCAGTGGCCTCACCGCTGGGCTGGCGCACCAGAACATCTCCGCTGTCCAGGGCATCGACGCCGACCGGGTCGTTTTCGCCGAAACCGGGGCCGACCCGTCGTTCGACTCCTCGGTGCTCACCGAGCAGCAGATCGCGCAGTGGGAATCGGCGGACGCGACCCCGATCGGCATCTCGCGCACCAGGGCCGAGCACGCGGGTGCGAGTCCGACGCAGGTCGCGTTGTTCGGCGGCGACCCATCGGCATTCAGCAATCGCCCTGCTACCGTTCCCGGCGCCGTGGTGCTGAGTTCGGCGGCGGCTCGCGAGCTGTCGGCAGGCACCGGCGACGTCGTGCTGCTGGCAGGGCACGAGTTCACCGTCGCCGACGTCGCCGGCGACGAGTGGTACAGCCACACCCCCGTGATCTGGACGAGCCTGCAGGACTGGCAAGCGGCCAGCCCGCGCGCCGGTGCCGCGACCGTGCTCGCGGTGACCGGCGAGGCCCCCGGCGGCCTCGACGCCGAAGCAGGCACGCACTCGCTGCCCGCGAAGGATGCCGTCCAGGCGATCGGCTCCTACCAGGCCGAGAACAGCTCACTCACCCTGATGACCGTGCTGCTGTTCGCCATCTCGGCCCTGGTGATCGGCGCCTTCTTCACGGTCTGGACCGTGCAGCGCCAACCCGATATCGCCACCTTGAAGGCGCTCGGCGCGACCACCGGCTCCCTGGTCGGTGATGCCCTCGCCCAGGCCGCGATCGTCCTGACCGCGGGCGTCACGGCGGGCCTGGCGATCACCGCCCTCGCCTCACTGTTCCTGGGCGAGGCGATGCCTTTCGTGCTCAGCCCCGCGACAACCCTGGTCCCCGCACTGGCCCTGATCGTCCTCGGCTTGGTCGGCGCCGCTGTCGCCCTGCGCTTCCTGTTCACCACCGACCCACTGACCGCGCTCGGCGCGACCCGCTGACGATCCCATGACGACCGTCGCCCGCACCGATGCCGCAGTCGCGCTGCCGATCCACCGCACC
>NZ_JBHWYY010000177.1:0-1015 GCF_042728595.1 Isoptericola sp. NPDC060185
CAGGTGGCCACCCTCCTGGACGATGGTCGCGGTGCCGACCTCGGCGCCCGCACCGTTTTTGAGCGAGGTCTTCAGGCCGCCCGCCACGCCACCGTGGTCGTCGCCGTGGCCGGGAGCCGCGGTCTCCGACGGTGCGGCGTGACCGCCACCGTGACCGCCGCTTTCGCCCGCGGGTGCCGCCGAGCTGGTCCACACCGGCGGCGTGGTGCCCTTGACGTCACTCGACTCCTGGCTGTTGGTGCAGGCTGCGAGCCCGAACGCGGCGACCGCGAGCACCGGGGTCACAATGCGCCAGGACGGGCGACGAGTTGTCGACGTGGCCATCAGGGGACTCCTTATCGGACTGGGGCTATACCGCTCAAGATGATGCCACAGCGGCGACACGGCCTACGGCACCGCGTGCCGCGCCTGGTTCAGCGACCGGTCAGTACGACGACGACACCCGGCGAGGTGTCCCCCGACTTGGGCGCGACCGTCCCGCCGACCTGCTCGGCGATCTCGGTGGCCGCGGCCTTGTCGCGCGCGCCGCCGCCGTAATACACGGTGGTGGTGGTCAGGTTCTCACCGCTGTAGTTGCCGGTGCTCACGTTGGTCCAGCCCGCGGTGGTCAGTTCGCTCGCGGTGCGCGCGGCCAGGCCGGCGACCAGGCTGTTGTTCAGCACCCGCACCGATACCGTCTGATCCGTGCCGCCCGTCGCGGGTGCCGTGGTGGTGGTCGTCGGTGCGACGGAAGTCGTGGTGGTGGTCGGGGCGGCGGCCGCGCTGGTGGTCTTCGGCGCGGGCGTAGTGGCAGGCGCCTGCGCGACCGCGCTGGAGGTGGTGGTCTCGGTCTGCTCGGTATCCGATGCCACGGCATCGGAGTTCGACAGTGACATCGCACCCAGACCGGCGAAGACAATGGCCAGCGCGATCAACACCATCGCCAGCGCGCGCAACGGCGGGCCGCCGGGGGTGGGGTTCGGGTTGCTCACCCGCCCAACCCTAGTCGCAACGAAGGGTGTGTGGCCGTCATGTC
>NZ_JBHWYY010000178.1:0-1007 GCF_042728595.1 Isoptericola sp. NPDC060185
GGGTAGGCGCGGTGTCGGGTTGTGCTCGGGGCACGAGGTGAATCCTGCTACCTCGAGTGCGCTCGAGGTCAAGCGGTTCAGCGGGGGGCGTGGACCAGTGGGGCGAGGAAGCCGGTGAGCTGGGCTCTCGAGGGTTGGCCCAGGCGGCGGCCGAGATAGTCGGGGGCGTCGGCGGCTGCCCGGCAGCGGTCCTGGTCGGTGTTGGCCGGGTTGTCGGAATAGCGTTCGCCGAGCATGGTGGCCTTGGCGACCTCGCGTCCGGTACGGAGTTCGTAGACGGCGATCTCGTAGGTGGCGCGGAAGAGGTTGACGGTGCGCCCCACCGGTGCGCCGGGGGAGGGGCCGTACTGGCAGGTCTGCACGAGGTCGCGCAGTTCCAGCTGCTTCATGCAGGCGATGAGCTGCACGGTCGACGGGTCGTCCGGGTTCCACGCGGTCGGATCGTTCGGGTGGACCATGGTCGTGAGGTCACCGGACAGATAGATCGGGCGCGCGCCGTCGCGCTCATAGGGCGCGGCGTTCGGGAACGGCTTCTTGTCCTCGCCACACATCCGGTCGTAGTCCGACATCTCGAATCGGCTCGCCTGCACCGCCGCGATCGCGAAGAACCCGGCTCCGAACAGCGCGATGAACAGCAGCAAAGCGACACCGGGCCCGACTCGCAGGCCCCGCCTGGGGGCACTCCGCTCCCGAACGGGACGGTTGTGCCACCGCTCGAGCAGTGACGGGCCGTCCCCGCGACGCCACGACCGCCATTTCTGCGAGAGGGTCGGCTGCCGCGTCGTTCGGTCGTGTTCGACCCAATCGGACCAGTGCTCCGGGTGTTGCTGGGGCGCTGGGGTTTCCGGGGAACGATACGACGGTGCGACGGCGGGGGTGTACGCCGGGGAAGGGGTACTTCGCGATTCGGTCTCGCGGGCCGACCCGGCGGCACCGACCGCGGCAGCAGCGCCCGACGCGGCCACTGTACCGACTGCGGGAGCCCACTCGGCAGTGCGGTTTTCGTC
>NZ_JBHWYY010000179.1:0-1000 GCF_042728595.1 Isoptericola sp. NPDC060185
ACACTAACCCGGTGGTCGGTACCGGCGTGTGCCCGGCTGCCGGTGATTCGTGCCGCCGCCAGCTTGCCGGACAGCAGTGTGGTGGGCACACCCACCCCCGGAGTGGTGCCGCAACCTGCGAGAACGACGTTGTCCACGCCCCTTGGCAGATTGCGTGGCCGGAAGGGCCCGGTTTGCCGGAATACGTGGGCGAGGGAGAACGGTGTGCCCGCGATCATGCCCTGGGCGGCCCAGGTGGCGGGCGTGTCGAGGTGGTCGACTCGGAAATGTTCGGCGATGCCGGTGTAGCCGCGCCGCTCCAGTTCCGCGAGCAACTCGCGCAGGTAGGCGGGGGCGAGCCGGTCCCAGTCGAGCGGGGCGGCGGTCAGGTTGGGGCACGGCGCGAGCACCGACAGCGGTTCGAAGCGCCCGGTAGCCCGGTCGACGAACTGGTCGGCGTCGGTGAGCGCGGGCCGGGTGAGCAGCAGCGACGGATCGCTCATGAGCCGGCCGCGACCCTTGCGCGCGGCGATCTCGGCGAAGGTCTGTGCCCAGGCGGCGCCGAACTCGATGGTGTGATGGGCCTGCACGGGCCAGCGTGCGGCGATCTCGGCCGCGATGGTGCCGTGGGCGACGACGGCCGACGGTGAGGCGCGCAGGCCGCGACGGTGGCGCAGGCCGAATGTCGGCAGTGACGCGATGTCGGCGGTGAGGACCACCGCGTCGCAGGGGTAGGTGCGCCCGTCGGCGGTGTGCACGGCTTCGGCGCGTCGGCCACGGGCCGCGCCCTTCTGTCCCTGTCCGTTCGGTGTCCGTCCGGGGCGATAGTCGATGCCGTCGACCTCGGCATTCAGTACGAGCTGACCACCCGCGGCCGTGAACGCCTCGGCGAGCGCCGCCGTGATCGCGCGCATTCCGCCTTCGGGGAAGTAGACACCCAGGCAGGTGTCCATGTTCGGGATCGCGCCGTAGACGGCGAGCGCGTCATCCGGCGACATGCCCGCGTACAGCGCCTGGAAGG